>NZ_JBMSED010000017.1:0-97046 GCF_049446195.1 Paracoccus sp. KR1-242 | reverse complement strand
GACTTGCCGGAACGCGCGCCGCCGGTCACCATCGTGATGCGTGGGATGCTTGTCATGACCGAGTTGTTTCACATGCGGCAGCATCGGGAAAGCCGCAATCGCGCTTGCTGCCTGACAGGTTCCACGCTAACGTTGACTTTCGCCCGCGGTGGAGGACCGCGGCGACAATAACATCTTCAGAGAGGTTTCAATGAAACGCCTGTTCCTGACCACGGCCCTGACCCTCGGTCTGACCGCGCCCGCCTTTGCCGTTCAGCCGGCCGCGGGCGAGAAGCTTGCCGAGAACCAAACCTATACCTTCTGGCTGCTCGACGCGATCAAGACCTCGGATCCGCACAAGAACACGGATGTCGAAGGGTCGGACATCATCCGCCAGCTGTTCGAAGGTCTGCTCAACGAAGATGCCAAGGGCGCGCCGATTCCGGGCGTCGCGACATCGTTCGACCTGTCGGACGACAAGATGACCTATACATTCCACCTGCGCCCCGAGGCGAAATGGTCGAATGGCGATCCCGTCATCGCGGGCGATTTCGTCTATAGCTGGCAGCGCCTCGCCAATCCCGAGACGGCGTCGGAATATGCCTGGTTCATGGAGTTGATGAACGTCGAGAACGCGACCGCCGTGGTCAAGGGCGAGAAGAAGCCCGAAGAGCTGGGCGTGAAGGCGGTTGACGATCACACGCTGGTGGTCAAGCTGACGACCCCCACCCCGTATTTCCCCAAGATGGTGACCCATGCCTCGACCTTCCCGGTCAATCCGAAGGTCGTCGAGGCCGAGGGTGACAACTGGACCCAGCCCGGCAAGCTGGTCGGCAACGGCGCCTATGTCCTGAAAAGCCACGATCTTGGCGTTCAGATCAGCATGGACAAGAACCCCAACTATTGGGACGCCGCCAATGTCGTGATGGAGCATATCAAGGGCCTGACCGTGAACGACAACAACGTCGCCCTGACCCGCTTCCAGGCCGGTGAGCTTGACCGCGTGCAGATCCCAGCCGGGCAGTACCCGCGGCTTGAGAAGGAGTCGCCGAACGAGGCGATCTCGATCCCCTATTCCTGCACCTATGCCTATCTCTTCAACCTGCGCGACAACGGGCCCGAGGCGCTGAAGGATGTCCGCGTCCGCAAGGCGCTGTCCTATGCGATGCAGCGCGATGTCGTGGTGAACCAGATCCTGCAGGGCGGCCAGAAGCCCGCCTATAACTGGACCCATTGGGCGATCGAAGGCTTCAAGATGCCCGATATCGACTATGCCAAATGGACCCAGGCCGAGCGGCTGGAAAAGGCCAAGGCGCTTCTGGCCGAGGCAGGCTATGGTCCCGACAAGCCGCTGAAGCTGACGCTGCAATACAATACCGACGAGAACCACAAGAAGATCGCGGTCGCGGCGCAGCAGTTCTACAAGCAGCTGGGCGTCCAGATCGAGCTGAACAACGTAGAATGGAAGGTCCATACCGACCGCTTGCAATCGGGCGATTTCCAGATGGGCCGCTATGCCTGGTGTGCGGATTACAACGAGGCCTCGACCTTCCTTGATTATTTCCGAACCACGGGGATGAACTACGGCAAATATTCGAACCCGGCCTTCGACAAGCTGATGGACGAATCCAAGACGTCGGAGGATCCGAACGCGCAATACACCGCTGCCGAGCAGATCCTGGCCGAGGACATGCCCCTGATCCCGATCTATCAATACGCCAAGGTCGACATGATCCGTGACGACATCAAGGGTCTTCCGACCGAGAACGTCATGAACGACTGGTATGCGAAGGACATCTACCGCATCCAGAAATGACCCGGCCCGGTGGCGGTCCCCGTTTCGGGACCGCCCCGCGGTTGTCGTCCGGCACCTCGTTTCAGGAACCTGTACGTGTTCGGTTACATTCTCCGGCGCATCGCCGTCGCCATCCCGACGCTGCTTCTGCTGATCGTCGTTTCCTTTCTGCTGATGCATGCCGCGCCCGGCGGTCCCTTCACGCAGGAACGCGCCCTGCCCCCGCAGGTGCTTGCCAATCTGAATGCGAAATACGGGCTGGACGATCCGCTATGGCGCCAGATCGTCAACTATGTCTGGGGCATCGTGGCGCATTTCGATTTCGGCCCCAGTTTCGTCTATCCCGACCGCTCGGTGAACCAGATCATCGCCGCGGGCTTTCCGGTCACGTTGACCTATGGCGCGCTGTCCTTTGCGGCGGCCGTGCTGGTCGGGGTCTCGCTGGGGGTGACGGCGGCGATCCGGCAAAATTCGTGGATCGACTATCTTGCCGTCGGAACCTCGATCGGAGCGCAGGTCCTGCCCAACTTCGTGATGGCACCGATCCTGGTCCTTGTCTTCACGCTGTGGCTGGGTTGGCTGCCGGGCGGGGGATGGGGTGGCCCCATCTTCTGGATCATGCCCGTCATCGCCATGTCGACAAGCTTCATGGCCTCGATCGCGCGGATCACGCGTTCCTCGATGCTGGAGGTGCTTGGCTCGAACCACATCCGCACCGCGCGGGCCAAGGGCCTGCCGGAACGCAAGGTGATCTTGCGCCACGCGCTGAAGCCCGCGCTGCTGCCGGTGATCTCGTATCTGGGTCCAGCCTTCGTGTCGATGATCACCGGGTCGGTGGTCGTCGACATGTATTTCTCGACCGGAGGCATCGGGCGCAGCTTCGTCGATTCCGCGCTGAACCGCGACTATGCGGTGATGATGGGGATCACCATCCTGGTCGGCGCGCTGACCATCCTTTTCAGCCTTGTGGTCGACGTGCTTTACGCGTGGATCGACCCGAAGATCAGGTACTAGGCCATGATCGACACCCAACAGATGAACTCGCTGGCGGCCCGCATGGCCGAGGCCGAGGTCAAGGGCCGCAGCCCCTGGGCAGATGCCCGCCGCCGGTTCCGCCGCAACAAGGCCGCCATGGTCAGCCTGGTCGTGCTGGTCGTGGTCATCCTGTTCGCCATCTTCGGCAGCCATCTTGCCGCCTGGTCGAACGAGGAGATGGATTTCTCGGTCATGGGTCAGGCCGCGCAGCTTGGTGCGCCGTCCTGGGCGAGCGGCCATTACTTCGGCACCGACGACCTTGGCCGCGACCTGTTCTCGCGCACGATACAGGGCACCCAGGTCTCGCTGATGGTCGGGCTGATCGGCGCGGGCATTGCCGTGGTCGTCGGCACACTTTACGGCGCGACGGCTGGCTATGTCGGGGGCCGCACGGATGCGGTGATGATGCGGATCGTCGATATCCTGCTGGCCATCCCCTATATGTTCGTGCTGATCCTGCTGCTGGTGGTCTTTGGCCGCTCAATGTCGATGCTGTTTCTCGGCATCGGCCTGATTTCCTGGCTCGAAATGTCTAGAATCGTTCGCGGTCAGACTCTTAGCCTGAAGAATCGAGAATTTATCGAGGCCGCGCGGGCGACCGGCGTTCCGGGGTGGAAGATCATCATCCGGCATATCGTCCCGAACCTTCTGGGCGTGGTCGCGGTCTATGCGACGCTATTGGTGCCGCTGATGATCCTGTCAGAAAGCTTCATCAGCTTCCTTGGCCTTGGCGTGCAGGAACCCCTGACCTCCTGGGGGGCGCTGATTTCGGAGGGTGCGGGCACCATGAACTATGGCACGCTGTGGCAACTGGCCTTTCCGCTGTTCTTCTTCTGCATCACGCTGTTTGCCTTCTTCTTCGTCGGAGATGGGCTGCGCGATGCGCTTGACCCGAAGGATCGCTGAGATGAGCCTTTTGCAGATCCGCGACCTGAACGTCCGTTTTACCACCACTGATGGCGAGGTCTCGGCGGTCAATGGCATCGACCTGGACCTGGCGCGGGGCGAGACGCTGGGAATTGTCGGCGAATCCGGTTCGGGCAAGTCGCAACTCGCCTTTTCGATCATGGGGCTGCTGGCCCGGAACGGCCGCGCCACCGGCTCGGTCAGCTTCGACGGCACCCAGATCCTGAACGCGCCTCCGACGATCCTGAACCGCATCCGCGCGGAACGCATCGCCATGGTCTTTCAGGATCCGATGACCAGCCTGAACCCCTATATGCGCGTATCGGACCAGATGGCCGAGGTGCTGGTCCTGCACAAGGGCATGACCAAGCGCGAGGCCGTGGCGGAATCCGCCCGGATGCTGGAGGCGGTCAAGATCCCCGATGCGCGAGGCCGGATCGGGCTTTACCCGCATGAATTCTCGGGAGGTATGCGCCAGCGGGTAATGATCGCGATGGCCCTGCTTTGCCGCCCCGACCTGCTGATCGCGGACGAGCCGACGACCGCGCTGGACGTCACTGTGCAGGCCCAGATCATGGAACTGCTGGCCGACCTGCAGCGCGAATTCGGCATGGCAATGATCCTGATCACGCATGACCTGGGTGTCGTCGCGGGGTCCTGTGAACGGGTGATGGTCATGTACGGCGGCCGGGTGATGGAGCGCGCGCCGGTCGATCCGCTCTTTGCCGATCCGGCCCATCCCTATACGCAGGGCCTGCTTGCCGCGATCCCGCGCGTGGATCAGAAAGGCGATCAGCTTTCCGCGATTCCGGGCAGCCCGCCCAACATGACCCATCCGCCCGCGGGCTGTCCCTTTGCCCCGCGCTGCGCCTATGTCATGGACGAATGTCGCGTTCAGATGCCTCCGTTGATCGGCTTCGCAGCGGACCGGGAACGCGCCTGCCACGCGACACTTGCGACCGTGCGCGGCGGGCATGCACCGCAGGCGGATTTGCCAGAACCCGCCGCCGCCGATCTGGCCGAAGAGACGTTTTCCGATCCCCATGATTGGGTGCCGCAGGGTGCCGTCCTGGGCACCGGCGCCGCCGGAAACCCGCAGGAGCCTGCAGATGACCGCTAGACCCCTGATCTCGGCGCGCGACCTGCGTGTCACGTTCGAACTTCCCGGATCGGGTGATCTGCCATGGACGCCGCCTCGATTGCTGCAGGCGGTGGGCGGGGTCGATTTCGACCTGATGCCGGGCGAGACACTGGGCATCGTCGGCGAATCCGGCTCGGGCAAGTCCACTCTGGCCCGAGCCCTGATCGGGCTGGTCCCGTCGACGGGCCGAGCCATCTGGCAGGATGGCACCAACCTGATCGGACTTTCGCCCCGCAAGATGCTGAAATACCGCAGCGAGATCCAGATGGTCTTTCAAGACCCGCTGGCCAGCCTGAACCCGCGCATGACCGTGGGCCAGATCATTGCCGAGCCTTTGACCACGCATCACAAGGGTCTGGGCCGGGACGAGGTCAAGCGTCGCGTCAAGGACATGATGGACCGCGTCGGCCTGTTGCCGAACCAGATCAACCGCTATCCGCACGAATTTTCGGGCGGTCAGTGCCAGCGGATCGGTATCGCACGTGCGTTGATCGTCCAGCCCCGGCTGGTAATCTGCGACGAGCCGGTTTCGGCGCTGGACGTCTCGATCCAGGCGCAGGTCATCAACCTGCTGGCCGAGCTTCAGCGCGATCTGGGCCTTGCCCTGATCTTCATCGCGCATGACCTGTCGGTGGTGAAGCATATCTCGGACCGGGTGCTGGTGATGTATCTGGGCCGGGTCATGGAACTGGCCGATGCCGAGGTGCTGTATGGGTCGCCGCAGCACCCCTATACGCAGGCGCTGCTTTCCGCCGTTCCCATACCCGATCCGCAGTTGGAGCGGCAAAAGCGGATGATCCCGCTGAAGGGTGAGCTGCCTTCGCCCATGAACCCGCCCTCGGGCTGTGTGTTCCGAACGCGTTGCCCCCGCGCCCAGCCCCTTTGCGCGGCCGAACGCCCCCTTCTGCAAGGCGCGGCGCATCTGACGGCCTGCCACTTTCCGGGCGCATTTCGACCCGAGGAACTGGTGCAAATCGCCTGATGCAAAAATGAGGGACCCGGCGCACAGGCCGGGTCCCCGCTTTCCATCCCTGTCAGTTTCTTGTTCAGGCCGCGCCCAGAAGGCGGGCCATTTCATCGCGCAACTCGGCCAGTTCGAACGGCTTGGCGATAAAGCCGTCAGCTCCCAATTCCATCCCCCGCCTGCGCTCGACAACCGAGCCGCGGGCCGTCATCAGCAGCACGCGGATGTCGCGCAGGCCAGGATCGGCACGCATCGCCTCGATGATCTCATAACCCGAAACATCGGGCAGCATCACGTCCAGCAGCACGAGATCGGGGCGGTTGCCACGGATCACGCTGAGCGCCTCGGCGCCGCTGGCCAGGCGCTGGTGGCGGTGGCCCGCGCGGGCCAGAAGGAATTCCAGTGCGAGGGCGATATTGTCCTCGTCCTCGACGATCAGGATGTTTGCCATCATCAGGCCCGGTTGGAAAAGGTCCGGGCCCGCTGTCGCAGGCCCGGCAAGGCGGTCGTCAATCCTTGAAGATGTCCTTCTTGTGGGTGCCGTTCGGAACGAAGATCGCCCCGATCACCACCGTGCAGGCCGCAACGATGATCGCATACCACAGGCCTGCATAGATGTTCCCCGACTGCGCCGAGATCGCAAAGGCGGTCGCAGGAAGCAGGCCACCGAACCAGCCGTTGCCGATGTGATAGGGCAGCGACAGGCCGGAATAGCGGATACGGGTCGGGAACAGTTCGACCAGCATGGCCGCGATCGGGCCATAGACCATCGTCACCAGGACGATCAGATAAGTCAGGATCAGGACCACCGAGAGTTTCTGGATGGTGAAGATGTCGAAGAAGTGGTTGGCCTTGGCGACGGTGGTGTTCGCCTCGGCGGTCAGCGGATAGCCGGCACCGCTCAGCGCGGCGTTCACCGCCTTTTCGAAGCCGGATTTGGCTGCGGCCAGGTCGGCGCCGGTCAGCGTTGCCGCGTCATAGGACGGGATCACGGTATCGCCGATCTTGACCTCGGCCACGCCACCCGTCGTGGCTGCACTTACGGTTTCATAGTTCACCGAAGATTTCGCAAGCAGCGCCTTGGCGATGTCGCAGGACGAGGTGAACTTGGCCGTCCCGGTCGGGTTGAACTGGAACGAGCAGGTGTCCAGGTCGGTCGAGACGGTGACCGGAGTCATCTGCGCGGCCGCCAGAGCCGGGTTCGCGGTCTTGGTCAGGATGTGGAAGACCGGGAAATAGGTGATCGCGGCCAGAAGGCAGCCCCCAAGGATGATCGGCTTGCGCCCTATCTTGTCCGACAGCGCGCCGAAGAACAGGAAGCCGCCGGTGCCCAGGATCAGCGACCACGCCACGAAGACGTTGGACGAGAAGCTGTCGACCTTGACCACGTTCTGGATGAAGAACAGGGCATAGAACTGGCCGGAATACCAGACGACCGCCTGGCCCGCCGTCAGGCCCAGCAGGGCGATCAGGGCGATCTTGCCGTTCTTCCAGGTACCGAAGGCCTCTTTCAGCGGGGCTTTCGACTGCGCGCCTTCTTCCTTCATCTTCTTGAAGGCCGGGCTTTCGTTCATCTGCAGGCGGATATACAGCGAGATCCCCAGCAGGAAGATCGAACCCAGGAACGGGATCCGCCAGCCCCACAGGTCAAACGCCTTGATCATCTTGGGCGTGCCGTCCGCGTTCAGCACAGCCTGGCCGGTCGCATCCAGAACCGGCGTCGGATCCCAGTTGCCGTTGATATAGCTTTGCACGATCAGGATCACGATCAGCGACAGCAGCAGGCCCAGCGTCGCGGTGGTCTGGATGAACGCGGTGAAGTAGCCGCGCTGCCCCTGGGGCGCGTGTTCGGCCACATAGACCGCGGCGCCGCCATATTCGCCGCCAAGCGCCAGGCCCTGCGCCATGCGCAGGATGATCAGGATGACCGGCGCGGCAACGCCCCAGCTGCTATAGCCCGGCAGCAGGCCGACCAGGAATGTCGAAAGACCCATGATCAGGATGGTGGCAAGGAAGGTGTATTTCCGTCCGATCAGATCGCCCATTGCGCCAAAGACCAACGCGCCGAAGGGCCGGACGATGAATCCCGCCGCGAAGGCCAGCAGAGCAAAGACGTTGCGCGTGGCTTCGGGGAACGAGGTGAAATACTGCGCCCCGATGATCGCGGCGAGCGAGCCATAAAGATAGAAGTCATACCACTCGAAGATGGTCCCCGCCGAGGAGGCGAGAATGACCTTCTTCTCCTCGGCGGTCATGGGCCGCGAGCGGGTGCTCGCCACATCCGTCTGATTATATGCCATATAGGCTCCTCCCTGTTGCCAGTCTCCTCTGACCGGCTGTTGTCGGATTGAACGGGACCGTCCCCTGCCGCGGCATGGCCGCAGGGCTGATGAGGGGTCCTGCCCTCCTCGATGCTGGTAGTCCGCACTTCCTGCGGTTATTCAGTTCCCGTGTCCGAAAACCTCCCCCTTCGGGCACGGCCTTCTGCATGGGACGCAGCGCGATCAGGCCTGCGTCAGCCGGCTTTCTGCCGGCGGATGCACCGGGCCGTGGGGCCCGGTGCCACGTTCATTACGGCCGGTTCATCCGGTTCTCGATCAGATCCTCGACCACTGCCGGTTCGGACAGGGTCGAAATGTCGCCAAGCGCGCCATAATCGTTTTCGGCGATCTTGCGCAGAATGCGGCGCATGATCTTGCCCGAGCGCGTCTTGGGCAGGCCGGGCGCCCACTGGATCAGGTCGGGCTTCGCGATCGGCCCGATTTCGGTGCGGACCCAGGTTTCCAGCTCGCGCTTCAGCTCGTCGCTGGGATCGACCCCGTTCATCAGGGTGACATAGGCATAGATGCCCTGCCCCTTCAGGTGATGCGGATATCCGACCACTGCGGCCTCGGCGACCTTTTCATGGGCGACAAGGGCGCTTTCCACCTCGGCCGTGCCCATCCGATGGCCCGAGACGTTGATCACGTCATCGACCCGACCGGTGATCCAGTAATACCCGTCCTCGTCCCGGCGGCAGCCGTCGCCGGTGAAGTAATAGCCCGGATATTGCTGGAAATAGGTCTCCATGAAACGCTCGTGGTCGCCCCAGACGGTACGCATCTGGCCGGGCCAGCTGTCGGCGATGCAAAGCACCCCCTCGGCCGGATTGCCCTTCAGCACCTCGCCGGTCTGGGCATCCAGCACCTCGGGCTTGACCCCGAAAAAGGGCAAGGTCGCCGAGCCTGGTTTCGCCTCGATCGCGCCGGGCAGCGAGGTGATCATGTGACCGCCGGTTTCCGTCTGCCACCAGGTATCGACGATCGGGCAGCGTCCCTTGCCGACATGCTTGTCGTACCAGACCCAGGCCTCGGGGTTGATGGGCTCACCCACGGTGCCCAGAATGCGCAGGCTGGTCAGGTCATGCTTGTCGACCCATTCCGGTCCCTGTCCCATCAGCGCGCGGATGGCGGTGGGGGCGGTATAGAACTGCGTGACCTTGTGCTTTTCGCAGACCTGCCAGAAGCGGCTGGCATCGGGCCAGGTCGGCACACCCTCAAACATCACGGTGGTTGCGCCATTGGCCAGCGGACCATACAGGATATAGCTGTGGCCGGTGACCCAGCCCACATCCGCGGTGCACCAGAAGACGTCGCCGTCGCGATAGTCGAAGACATACTTGAACGTCATCGCCGCATAGGCAAGATACCCGCCCGAGGTATGAACGACGCCCTTGGGCTTGCCGGTCGAACCCGAGGTATAAAGAATGAACAGCGGATCCTCGGCGTTCATCGGCCGCGGCGGGCATTCAGGGCTGACTTCGGACATCAGCTTCAGGACGTCGACATCGCGCCCCTCGATCCATGTCGTCTGGTCCCCGGTATGCTTGACGACCAGGCAGCGCACCCGATCCGAGCAATGCAGAAGCGCAGCGTCGGTGTTGGACTTCAGCGCCGTGCGCCGGCCGCCCCGTGGCGCGGTATCAGCGGTGATGACAAGCTTTGCCCCGCTGTCATTGATGCGGTTGGCCAGAGCGTCCGGAGAAAATCCTGCGAAGACAACGGAATGTACTGCCCCGATCCGCGCGCAGGCCAGCATCGCATAGGCCGCCTCGGGGATCATGGGCATGTAGATGACGACCCGGTCGCCGCGCATGACGCCCTGGCTCAGCAGCACGTTGGCGAAACGGTTCACCCGGTCCGACAACTCGGCATAGGTGATGTGGCGGGTCGGCGCCGTCGGATCGTCGGGTTCGAAAATGATCGCGGTCTGGTTTGCGCGCGTCGGCAGGTGGCGGTCGATGCAGTTGACCGCGACGTTCAGGATGCCGTCCTCGAACCACTTGATCGAGACCTGGCCCATCGTGAAATCGGTATTCTTGACGATGCTGTAAGGATGGATCCAGTCCAGCCTCTTGCCCTCGCGCGCCCAGAATCCTTCGCTGTCAGAGATGGATTCGTCATAAAGGCGTTCGTAATCCGCGGCGTTCACCAGCGCATCCTCGAAGCCGGCGGGGATCGGGTGTTTGGCAGTATTCTCAATGGACATGGCGGGCCTCCTCTACTCGCTCGTCGAAGGCCTTGCAGGCGCGCCACTCCCCCTGGCACGACCGTTTCCTGGCAAGGCTCCGGTTGTGCGATACGTTAATACCAACCTGACATGTCCGTAAACCTTTTTTTCATAACGACAATTTTGTAAATTAATTCACTGCATGGTCGGTGAAATAGTAAAACTTTGACAAAGCGAGCAATGGCCTTGCATCGGGTTAAACACAATGCTGAAACTCTCGTCATGGAAACCAACCCGATCCGCCCGACCGACGATCAGGCACGCGAACTGGCCCGGCGGCTGATCGCGCAGATGCGGCATGCCGCCCTTGGAACGCTGGATTCAGAAAGTGGCATTCCCCTTGTCACCCGGATCGCGGTGCAAGCGGATGCGGACGGCACGCCGCTGGCGCTGCTGTCGGGACTGGCCGCGCACAGCCGAGCGCTGGCCGCCGATCCGCGCGTCGGATTGCTGGTCACGGACGACGCCGCGGCCAAGGGCGACGCCATGACCCATGCGCGCTTGTCGATCCTCGCCAACGCCGAACTGGCGCCCCCTGATCCGCAACGCCGCGACCGCTGGCTAGCCCGCGATCCCAAGGCCACGGTCTATATCGACCTTCCTGATTTCCGCTTCTGGCGGTTGGTCCCGGTGTCGGCCTTGCTGAACGGCGGCTTTGGCCGCGCTTTCCACATCCAGCCGGCGGACATGGTGAAACCCCCGGTGGCCTAAGGCCACCGGGAGCGTTGAGATTTGTGCCATCTCAGCCTATTCGGGGCTGTCCATCCTGACGCGCAGTGCCACGGATCCCTTGGTGGCCGCGCTCCAGTTGATGCCGATCTGCTTCTTGCTGCTGCCTTGGGCAAGCTGGAACCAGGGCATCTCCATGACCCGCCCGTTCGAAGCCGTCGTGATCGGCCCCGTCGCCACCAGTGACTCGACCCGCTTGGCCCAGCCGTTGAAAGGCAAAGCCACGTCCACCGGCACCAACCAGCGCGACGCCGCCGAGCTTTGGGTGAAGCTGACATCCACGGGGTTCGCGACATAGGTCAGCACGCCGTTGAACATATTCCCTTGGAACTGGATGTTACGCATCCGGGTATAGTCCAGGTTGGCAAAGGTCGTATCGACCTTGTCGATGCGGTTGATCTTGTTGTTCAATGACTTGAAGACGTTTCCCAGAACTGCAAGGCCATGGATGAAATGGCCGGTGCCATAGGGCTTCACCACCAGCCAGTTGAATCCCAGGCCGGTATCCGATGCAAGAAAGGTGTTCCCGGTGACCGTCAGGCCTCCAAAGGAATACTCGTTGCCCTCGAAATTCGGGCGCGCGTCATGTTCGTTCGTCCACTCGATCGAGCAGTTGTCGATATAGTTGCCGGTAATGGTCGCCTGCACATTGGGCTGCGTCAGGATCAGCCCGCCAAAGCGGACGCCATTCTGTGCGGCGTCACCCTGAAACCAGTGGTTCCCTTCGATCATGTGTCCACCGCCGCTGGCCACCATGAAGTGACCAAAGCGGATGAAGCGGCTGTGGCGGACCTTGGTATCATTGTTGTTGACGTTCAGCGCGATCGTGGTGCGGTTCTGCGCCAGCTCGCCCATTTCGTTCGACAGGAACTCGCAGCGATCGACCAGCATCCCCTGGCACGCGGTCCCGATTGAGGTGATGCCGCGGTCCTTTGGACGGGTGAAATAGCAATCGCGGAAGCAATTCATCGATCCGTTCTGCGCCAGCATGACGCCGCTGGCATTTCCGTCCAGAAGGAACTCCACATCGTCAAAATTCAACCGGCTCAGTTGTTCCATTTCGGAAAAGTCGAAGGCATAGCGGTAGCGCTCGAAAGTATAGCTGCGCGTGCCCGCCCCGCCATAAAGCGGCTGGGACAGCGTCAGGGTGCTCGCAGCGATGTTGCGCGCGCGGACATAGACCTCGCGACCGACACCGTTCCCGATCACGCGCGAACCAATCTCGATGCCCGACACGTTCGAGACAGCAGTCATAACCAGCGGATTTGCCGGATTATATGTCGCCTTGGCCGCGACAGAGCCGGTATTCCACGCGGTTCCCGGCACGATCGAGATCTGGCCGTTGGTGATGACCCTGCGGTTGGCAAAGCTGCTCAACCCCGGCGCAAATTCCGAGGTCTTGATCGGCTGCGTCAGATGGACCGTCCGCCCGCACAGGTCCAGCGAACCGTGATCGGTAAAGCCGAACAATGCCTGCAACGCCCGACGCATCCCTTCGGTCTCGTCCCCGAAGGCCGCAGCATAGGTCGGATAGTCGTAGCGGCCTGTCAGCACCAGCTTGGCTGCCCGCGGCATCTTCAGCGTGCCGACGAACCGGACCGGAGCGCTCAGGTTCAGGTCTGAGCCGATGTAGTAACTCCCCTCGGGCACCAGAATCTGGCCTGATCCTGCCGCCTGGTTTGCCGCGACAAAGGCCGCACGGTCGTCGACCACACCATTCCCGACCGCGCCGAAGTCCCGGACATCGACCCAGTCGAGCATCCCGGGCACGAAAGCCGCTGTCACGTCCTCGATCACCATGTTCTCGATGCGGATGGCGCCGTTGTTGTCGCCCAGAAGGTCCAGACCGAAATAGCCGAAAGCGGCGTTCCGGCCCCAGGCCATGTCGACGCCCGGCCTGCTGCCACTGCCGACGATGGCTGAAACCTCGACAACTTCGCCGTAATTGGCGACGGTAAAGGTTGGGCCGACCTGCACGACATTGGCAAGGTTCGCCCCGCCCTAGGCAGCAGCAAACCCCGCGATGCGCACTTGGGGGATGTTCCCGGCGATCACCTTCATGCGGGTGGAAATACGCAGATAGATGCCGGGGTTGATCGGCGTCTGCCGCATATGTCGCAGCGACGTCACGTTTTCCGTCTTCAGGATTTCAAGGCAACTCCCGAAATCCTCGTCGGCGGGCACGACTGAGGCATTTGGTTGGGCTGCCCAGGTCGGCGATCCCGCGCTGCCGTCGGTGCGCGACCAGAATTGCAAGCCCAGCCGGAATTCACGCGGCATCAGCGTTTTGCTGCCAACAATGGCGATCGTCATGCCAATATCTCCCTTTCCCAATCAAGCGAGGCCGGGGCCGCGCGTTCGGGTCAGAAACTGGCAATCTCTTGTTAACGAAGCTTTAACCATGCGCGCGCGGCAACGGGGCCGCGCGCAACAGGAGTGGGAGCAGGGCCTTAGTTCGCCGGTTCGGCGACCAGCTCGCCTGCAAGCGCCCGTTCGATCAGCTTGCGGGTTTCCCCGACGCCGTAAAGCGCGATGAAGCCACCGAAGCGCGGGCCCTGATCGGCACCAAGCAGAACCTGGTAAAGCGCTTGGAACCAGTCCTTCATCGGCTCGAAACCATGCTCGCGACCGATGGCGAAGACCATCGTCTGCAGCGCCTCGGCATCGGCTGGCTGATCCCACGCGGCCAGGCGGCCCGCCAGATCCTCCATCGCGCGGCGCTCGATCTCGGTCGGGGCGCGGAAAGTCCGGGTCGGCGCGACGAAATCGTTGAAGTAGCGCACAGCGAACTCGGCTGCGGCATCCATGGCCGGGTTCGTCTCCGGGCTCGCCTCGGGCGCGTAGCGGCGGATAAAGCCCCAGAGCCCCGTCTTGTCCTTGGCCCCCGCGACCGAGGCAAGGTTCAGCAGCATCTGGAACGGCACGACCATGTCCGAGGCCGGAACCTCTCCGCCATGGATGTGCCAGACCGGGTTCGCCAATTGCTGTTCGGGCGTCTGGTCGGGATAGGCGCGCAGTTGCTGATGATATTCGTCGACGGCTTTGGGGATCACGTCGAAATGCATCCGCTTGGCGGTCTTCGGCTTCTGATACATGAAATAGGACAGGCTCTCGGTCGCGGCATAGGTCAGCCACTCGTCGATCGACAGGCCATTGCCCTTGGATTTCGAGATCTTCTGCCCATGCTGATCCAGGAACAGTTCATAGGTGAAATGCTCGGGTTTGCGACCGCCAAGGATTTCGCAAATGCCGTCATAGATCGGCGTATTCGTCGAATGATCCTTGCCATACATCTCGAAATCGACGTCCAGCGCGGCCCAGCGGGCGCCGAAGTCGGGCTTCCACTGCAGCTTTACCTGACCGCCGGTGACCGGCAGCGTCAGTTCCTGCCCGTCCTCGTCAAAGGTGATGGTGCCGTTTTTCGCGTCGACATGCTTGATCGGAACGTAAAGCACCTTGCCGGTCTTGGGGCTGATCGGCAGGAAACAGGAATAGGTCTGCTGGCGTTCTTCGCGCAGGCTGGCCAGCATGACTTCCATGATGGCGTCGTAGCGTTCGGCCGCCAGCAGAAGCGTGGCGTCGAACTGCCCGGATTTGTAGAACTCGGTCGCGCTGATGAATTCGTATTCAAAGCCGAACGTATCCAGGAAGCGGCGCAGCATCGCGTTGTTGTGGCCACCAAAGCTGTCATATTCGCCGAACGGATCGGGCACCGAGGTCAGCGGTTCCTGCAGGTGTTCGTGCAGCATCTCTTGCTGGGGCACGTTTTCCGGAACCTTGCGCATCCCGTCCATGTCGTCCGAGAAGCAGAACAGCCGCGTTGGGATGTCCGAGATCATCTGGAAGGCGCGACGGATCATCGTCGTGCGCGCAACTTCGCCGAAGGTACCGATATGCGGCAGACCCGAGGGACCATAGCCCGTTTCAAACAGGACATAGCCCTTTTCTGGGTCCTTTTTCTCGTAACGCTTCAACACACGGCGGGCCTCTTCAAAGGGCCAGGCCTTGGATTTCATCGCGGCGTCACGCAGAACGGTCATTTCGGGTCTCCATTGCTGAACCTTCCCCGTATTGAAACCATACCAAATGGTCAATAATTACCCCCGAAACGCAACGGAGTTTTGCCATGGTCGACAACCTGCCCTCTTTCTCGCCCTGTGACGCGCTGGTGGCGGTCATGGTCGGGGTCTCGGCGTCGGACCAGAACCTCCGCACGGCGGAGCTGGTGGCGATCGAGCGCGCGGTGAACCACACGCCGGTCTTCGCGAATTACGACATCGACCGCATCCGGGCGATCTCGCAGACCGTCATCTCTCTGTTCGAGGAAGAGGACGGGCTGGATGCGCTGTTCGGGCTGGTCCGCGACTCGCTTCCCGAAAGGATGTACGAGACCGCCTATCTTCTCGCCTGCGACGTCGCCGCATCGGATGGCCGGCTGGGCGAGGTCGAGGCCGAGATGCTGGCCGAGATTCGCGACCAGCTTGACATTGACCGCCTGCATTCGGTGGCCATCGAATTCGCGACGCGGGCGCGCCACCGCATCCTGTAAGGCTCAGCGAACGACGCTGGCCTGACCTGCCGCGACAGCCGGACCTGCGATCTGCGCGGGTCCGCGATCAAGCCAGCCCTCGATCATCGCCTGCTGCATGATCTTGGACCGTCGTGTCCAGCTTCTGACGCCTTCGGGCAGTTCGCGCCCCTCGTTTGCGGCCCGGCGTGGTTCATCGCCGGTCAGGATGGTGAAGGCGATCTCGCGCCCATCCGCGGCCTTGGCATAACCCGACAGGTTCGACACGAAGTTCAGCGTCCCGGTCTTGGCAAGGACGGTGATGTCGCTGTCCTTTGCCTGCCCCTTCTCGTCGCGCAGGGGGATGTGCTTCAACAGGTCCCGCAGGCCGTCCCGGTCACCCTCCTTCACCAGAAGTCGCGTCAGCGAGACGGCGGTCAGCCGGTTCTGGGCGGACAGGCCCGAGTGGTCGTGGAATTCAAAATGATCCTCGGGCAGAATGGTGCGCAGCCAATCCTGCATCTGCTGTGCCGAAGCCTGCGGGCTGGCCGCCCCGCTGGCCGAAAGCCCGATCGCCTCGGCGGTCAGGTTGGTCGAGTATTTCAGCATCCCGCGAATGATCTGGGACAACGGGGCGCTGGACAGCGTCGCGACCTCGGTCCCGTTCGGTGCGGCATCCTGCACCTCAGGTGTTGGCAGAACCAACCCCTTGGCGCGGCAAAGCGTCTGGAACACGTCACCTGCATAAAGTTCAGGGCGGCGGACGGGCAACCAGCGCGCGCCGGATTTCCCCATCGCGCTGCGCGCCATGGTCCAGCTTTCCTTCTTGCCGCTGCCATCATAGGTGAACAGCGGCGAGGCGCGGTCCGCCGCCCCGACGGCGACGGTATAGGACCGCGGCGACTGGCTGCCGCCCCGGGCCTCCAGCATGAACTGCCCGGCTTTCCAGCCCAGATGGACCCGGTTGAAGTTCAGGATCATTCCGGAAATTGCCGGATTATAGGGCAGGTAATCGTCCTGCTCTTCGGCGATGCGGTCGCGGCGCGGCAGCGCCCCACCCCAGACAAGGAACCTTTTGGGCGGGGTTCCCTGCCACGCCTTTGCCGTATCGGCGGCAAGCCTGGCCAGCCCGTCGGTATCCAGCAGCGGATCCGCGCCCCCGGCAAGGATCAGGTCGTCGCCGCTGCGCAAAACTCGGGTGACGAAGCGATGGTCCGGCCCCAGCTTTTGCAACGCGTAAAGACTTGTCACCACCTTCAGCGTGCTGGCCGGGGCCATCATCGCATCGGCATGGCGCTCAGCCAGGACAGCCCCCGTTGCGGCATCCATCACCGCGAAGGAAACCTCTCCGCCAAGCTTCGCCTTGGCCACCGCGGCCTCGACATCGAACAGCACCTCCGGCAGCGTCGCCACCGGTGCAACCGCCCCGATCTGGGCCTGCGCGCGCGCCAGCACCGGATACATGACGACCGTGGCCCCCAGACCGGCCAGCAGGCCCCTTCTTGTCAAATTCATCCGTTCCCTCCGGCATCATTCGCCCGGATTGCAGTCGAGGACTGCTTGTTCAGCGGCACGTTTATCATGGCCCAAGCCGGCGGGGAACGATCGGCCAACCCGCCTGCATGCATTTCCGGTACACGATTTCGCCATAAAATGCGAGCGGTGCGGGAAAATCTCGCGGGCATCCGCCACCCCGGACGTGCGATGATACCGATCGGCACGCGAGACGCGATCTCGGTCCAGCGGTCCCATTTGTCGAATTGGACCAGATTGTCGGCCCCCATCAGCCAAACGAACCGCACCCCGGGATATAGCCCCTGCAAGGCGGCGATCGTATCCGCGGTCATGCGGGTGCCAAGCCGGGTCTCGATATCGGTGACGCTGACACGAGGATCGCGCAGAACCTGACGGGCCCGCGCAATCCGCTGATCCAGCGGCGCAGGACCGTGCGGCTTAAGCGGGTTGCCGGGGCTGACCAGCCACCAGACCCGGTCCAGACCGAACCGTCGCAGCGCCTCCTCGGTGATGTTGACATGCCCTTCATGCGCGGGGTCGAACGAGCCTCCAAGCAGTCCGATCCGCATTCCTGCGCGCGCGTAAGGCAGCCCCACACGCACCGTTCAGAACAGTCCGTCGATCCGGCCGCGTTCGTCCAGCCCGATCCGCACGGCCGCAGGAACACGCGGAAGGCCGGGCATGGTCATGATGTCGCCGCAGATCGCGACGACGAATCCGGCCCCGGCGGACAGGCGTACCTCGCGCAGCGGGATGGTGAAACCGCTGGGCGCGCCAAGCGCAGAGGGGTCGGCCGAAAAGGAATATTGCGTCTTCGCCATGCAGACCGGCAGAGAGCCATGGCCCGCAGCCTGCCATTCGGCCAGCTTCTCGTGGATCGCGGGAGGTGCCTCGACGTGATCGGCGCGGTAGATGCGCTTGCAGATCGTCTCGATCTTCTGCCACAGCGACATTTCGTCAGGGTAAAGCTTCTCGAAGCGCGCCTCGTCGCCCTCGGCCAGTCGCGCGACGGCACGGGCCAGCTCTTCGGCGCCCTTGCCGCCTTCCGCCCAGTGGCGACACAGGACCGCCTGCACCCCATGCCCCGCGCAATAGTCACGGACGGCCGCGATCTCGGTTTCGGTGTCCGAGGTGAAGTGGTTGATCGCAACGACGACGGGCAGGCCATAGCCGCGCAGGTTCTCGATATGGCGGCCCAGGTTGGCGCAGCCTGCTTCCAGCGCGGGCACGTTTTCGGTCCCCAGATCGGCGCGCGCGACGCCGCCATTCATCTTCAGCGCGCGGACAGTCGCGACCAGCACCACGGCGGCGGGGGAAAGCCCTGCAAGGCGGCACTTGATGTCCAGAAACTTCTGCGCCCCCAGATCCGCGCCGAAACCAGCCTCGGTCACGACGTAATCCGAGGTCGCAAGCGCCGTGCGCGTCGCCACCACCGAATTGCAGCCATGCGCGATATTGGCAAATGGCCCACCGTGAACCAGCGCGGGATTGTTCTCAAGCGTCTGGACAAGGTTGGGTTGCAGTGCGTCGCGCAACAACGCCGTCATTGCCCCATCGGCCTGCAATTCGCGCGCGGTCACGGGCTGGCGGTCGAAGGTCTCGGCAACGATGATCCGCCCCAACCGCGCCTGCAGATCCGCCAGGTCCGAGGCAAGGCACAGGATCGCCATCACCTCGGACGCCACGGTGATGTCAAAGCCGCTTTCGCGCGGATGCCCGTTCGACGGACCGCCAAGCGCGACAGTCGTCTGGCGCAGCGCGCGGTCGTTCATGTCGATGACCCGCCGCCAGGTTACCCGCCGCGGATCGATGCGCAGGGCGTTGCCCCAGTGGATATGGTTGTCGATCAATGCGGCGAGCAGGTTGTGCGCACTGGTGACGGCATGGAAGTCCCCCGTGAAATGCAGGTTCATTTCTTCCATGGGGACGATCTGGGCCATGCCGCCACCTGCGGCACCGCCTTTCATGCCGAAATTCGGACCAAGGCTGGCTTCGCGGATGCAGATCGTCGCCCGCCGCCCGATCCGGTTCAGCGCATCGCCAAGTCCGACGGTAGTTGTTGTCTTTCCCTCGCCCGCGGGGGTCGGATTGATCGCGGTGACAAGGACAAGCCTGCCATGGCGATGGCTGTTCAACCTGCCGATGAATTCATGCGTGATCTTGGCCTTGTCATGGCCATAGGGCAGGAAGTCATGCGGGCCCAGCCCAAGCTTGGCCGCGATCTCTCCGATCGGGCGCTTGCGGGCTTCGCGGGCGATTTCGATGTCCGATTTCATGCTGTCCCTCATGGTCAACCTGGCGCGCCGCTGCCTTGCGGACGGCAGCGCGTGGTCGACGTTTCCTTGCTTGGCGTTAACGGGTCAAGAGTGCGCGAAAGCGCCCCATCCATTGGTCCCGTCTCAACCACAGCGCCGAGGACACCCAAAGGGCAATAATGACCCACGCATCGATGCCCAGCCGCAGCAGGAAGCCCATTCCGCCCTCGGGGACGGTCATGTCAAGCGCGTCGCCCCAGATCGACAGAAGAACGCAGGTGACAAAGGACCAAAGCCCGCCGCGCCCGATCTCGGACAGGGCGCGTCCCAACTCGGTATTGGCCATCCATTCGAAGGCTGGCGCCAAAGGCACCGTCACCAGCCAGCTTGCGGCAAGGATCGAGATCAACCGCAAGCCGTCCAGCGACCACTTGTCGATCGAGCCATAGACCAGCTTCAGCATGTCCGCGGCGGGTTTTGCGGGCTCGCCGATCCGCCAGCAGACGATGATCGCCAACCCGAAAAGCAGGATCGAGACGGAAACCCCCGTCAGGACGCCCGACCTTTGCCGCAGCACCGGCATGATCTGGCTGCGGAACGCACCAAGCGCGACCCCGATGAAGAACAGAAGCTGCCAACCGAAGGGATTGAACAGCAGGCCCTGCTGTTCTCGCTGGTTCGGGATCAGAGTGTTCAAAGGCCCGGAAAGCCACCAGATTCCGACCGAAACCGCCATCGCGGTGAATGGCATGCGCAGCAGGAAAGGCACGGTGACGGGTGCCGTCAGGATCAGCAGCACATAAAGCGCCAGCACGTCCAGCAGGTTCGGCTGCATCCACATCAGCGCGACCGTCGCGATGTATCCAGCCGGGTTCTCGATGATCCAACGGGCATACTGGAACCAGACGGCGGTGTGGTTCAGCTTCAATTCGAACAACAGCCGCGACAGCAGCGCCAGCAGGACCGCCCCGATGATCAGGGCAAGCCAGACCTCATAGGCGCGTTTCAGGAAACGCCATTGCGCGGCCCGGCGCCCCTGCCGCGCCTCGACCTTGATCCAGACCATGCCGACCAGAAAGCCCGACAGCAGCACGAACAACTCTGCCGCGTCAAAGACGGTGAAATTGGCAAGGGTCAGGTTTCGCATGATGCTGAGCGGCATGTGATCCAGCATGATGCAGACCAGCGCATAGCCGCGCAGCATGTCCAGCGTGACGATCCGTTTCATTTCGGCAACTTCGCGAAGATGTCGACCAGGGTCCGGTTCTCAAGCATGGCAAGCTTTTCGGCCTCGGTCAGGAAACTCAGGGCCTCGGCCTGGGTGCCGGCATGGGCAAGCTTGGCCTCGGCCGAGATGGCGTCCAGCCGGCCCGCCGCCGGGCCGGAGGGCGCCCCTGCCCGCAGAAGCGAGGCGACGCGCGCCTGCATGGCCGGATCGCGGCCTACGGCGGCCAGGCCGTCTCGTGGCAGTGTGCCGGCGATGCGGTAATCCAGGGCGTTGGCGGCGGTCAGGATCTCTGGCGGATCGCGCTCTTCGGGCGTGACCAGAAGGCCGTGGCGGCGCGCCCAGCGGCCAAAGACCGGGCTGGCGGACCAGCGCGAGGTCATGGGCGACAGAATCAGTCCCGCCAGAATCGGCGACAGCCAGATCAGCTGGCCGGGGGAAAGGATCGCCAGCACGATCAAAGTGCCGATCCCCAGCGTCATGTGCAGCGAATGGCGGCGCAGCACCACCGACCATTGGGGCATCTGCCCGGCGCGGACCTGCGCCTCCCACCCGGAATCCCGCCCGCGCAGGATGTCGATGATCTGGCGGGTCTGGATCAGCATCTGAACCGGCGCGATCAGGGCCGAGAGCGTGATCTCGAACAGGGCCGAGGCCAGCAGCCTTGCGCTGCCCCCAGAATTCCGCGCGAGCGGCCGCAGCCAGGCGCGGAAGATGCCAATGAACTTCGGAATCAGCAGGAAGCACATCGCGGCAATGAACAGCCACAGCATCCGTACCGGGTCGAAGGTCGGCCAGTCAGGGAAAAGCTGGTAGGTCTGTGGGAAGTAATCCGGGCGTGACAGAAGCACATTTGCCGACAGCGCCAGTCCCACCAGAAGCATCGCCAGCCAGATCGGCGACATCAGGAAGCCCATGATTCCGATGACGAAATGCGCGCGGCTGACCCAGGTGAACCCGCGCGAGAAGATCAGGCGCGAATGTTGCAGATTGCCTTGCGCCCAACGGCGTTCCCGAACGGCCATGTCCAGCAGCGTGGGCGGGCTGCCCTCGAAGCTTTCGCGCAGGTCGTGGTCCAGCCGCACCTTCCAGCCCGCGCGGCGCATCAGCGCCGCTTCGACGAAGTCATGGCTGAGAATCGTGCCCCCGAAGGGCGGCTTGCCGGGCAGTTCCGGCAAGCCGCAGCATTCCGCAAAGGCCTTCACCCGGATGATCGCGTTATGGCCCCAGAAATTGCCGTTGTTGCCGGACCAGGCGGCGACGCCGCGCGCGATGGCGGGGCCATAGATGCGGCCTGCAAACTGGGTCAGGCGTGCAAAGATCGTCTGGCCTCCGACCAGCATCGGCATGGTCTGGATCAGGCCGACCGCGGGGTCGGCATTCATGCGCGCGGACAATGCCTTGATCGTGGTCGCGCCGACGACGCTGTCGGCGTCCAGCACCACCATCTGGTCATAGCGACCGCCCCAGCGAGTGACGAAATCGGCGATGTTTCCAGCCTTGCGCCCCTTGTTGCTGCGTCGCCGCCGATACCAGATCGGAACTGGAGATATGTCTCGCAATCTGCTGATTGCAATCATTTCCTCGAATACGGCGCTGGGTTGGCGGCTGTCGGACAACACGAAAATTTCGGTCCGGTGGCCCAAGCCCACGCGATACAAGTCGCGCGCTAGCGCCGCGAGCAGACCCGCGGTCGCCGCGGCATCCTCGTGATAGACGGGCATCGCCACGGCCAGTCGCGCCTCGTTCTCGCCCTCGGGTGTCGACAGGCGCGGCGCCAGGAAGCCCGCGATCATCGACGCGAACGAAAACCCGACCCAGGTGAAGGTCAGGCCAAACAGGACCAGCAGGACCGTCTGCAGAAAGGTCGGGTTGTCGCCGAAGACGGCGCGCATCTCTCGCAGGCCGGCCCAGGCGATCGCGGCCGCTCCGCCAAAGGCCACCAGTCGCGCAAGCATGGTGCGCAGGCTGGGCCAGCCGCTGTCGGGACCGTGCGGGGGCCTGCCGCGGAAATCCTGATCCGGCATCTCCAGATGGGCTTCGGGCGGGGTCGCGGGGCCGCCCGTCAGTTCAAGGTCAAGCGCCGCCCACTCCGCCTCTTCGGACAGGGGCAGGTCAACGCCGCCGTCGGCAGGCGATTGCAGCGGCATCAGCGGTTCGGTCTCGTTCACAATGTCACTCGCGCGTCCAGCGTGCGATCCACGTTTCGCTTAACGGGCCGTCCGGTCCATTCAGAACCGCCGAAAGGTCGGCGGGTTTCGTTCCGTCGGGAATATATTCAAAGGCCAGCCGCATTCGTCCCTGCTCGGGCAGGCGCAGCAGGTAGCTGTGCCCGATACTGCCGCTTGAAGCGCGGACCTGCGGAACCGGATCGTCGGCCCCGAACAAATCCAGGTCGAAGTCGATGACATAGGTGCGGGCCGTCGCGTTGTTTACAGATTGCCCCGACATCGTCTCCAGCACGCGCGCGATCGGGGCGCTGTCCGGCGGCTCGGGCGAGAAGCTGAGCATATAGTTGAAGTCGTAACGCTCATTCGCCTTCAGCGCGTCGGCGGGCTGCCAGAAGGTAACGATATTGTCGTTGAATTCGTTCTGCACCGGGATCTCGACCAGCGAGACGGTACCTTTGCCCCAGCCATCCTGCGGCGCGATCCAGGCCGAGGGCCGCTTTTCGTAACGCGCCTCGGCATCCTGATAGGCGTCGAAGTTGCGCGCACGCTGGGCTAGACCAAAGCCCAGCGGGTCCTGATCCACGAAGGCCGAGACCTGCAGCGTATTGTGCCCCGACAGAACCCGCCACAGGCGCTGCTCGCCCCCCGTCAGCATTTGCAGCCCGTCGCTGTCATGGACCGCCGGCCGATAGTCGTCAACGCGCGTGCGATCCGTCGGACCGAACCAGTACATCGAGGTCAGGGGCGCGATGCCGGCATTGGTCATGTCCTGCCGCGGGAACAACGCGACGCGGGTATCAAAGACCGTCTCGGCGCCCGGCGTGACGCGGAATTCATAGGCACCCGCGACCGAGCGGCTGTCCAGCAGCGCGTGGATCAGGACCGAGCGCTCCTGACCGCTCGGCTTGTGGATCCAGAAACCGCGGAACAGGGGAAACTCCTCTCCCTCGGCGGTGCCGGTGCCGATCGCCAGCCCGCGGGCCGAAATGCCGTAAAGCGTCCCGCGCGCCACGGCACGGAAATAGCTTGCACCCTGGAATACCGCGAATTCGTCCATCACGTCGGGGCGGTTCAGGGGCGCGCGCAGGCGGAAACCGGAAAAGCCCATGTTTCCGATGGTTTCGTAGTCGACGCCGTCAGGAAAAAGCGTCTGATCGAACTCGAACATATGGGGATCGAACTTGACCGGGATGACGATCCCCTCCTCGTCCACCAGGCTGATATCGACCGGCTCGTGGAAGATCGCTCCGGGCGGCAGAAGGTCCAGCGCAAAATCGCGGCTGCCCAGCCAGGGGTCCCGATCGCGACGGAAACGGATGCCACGATACTGGTCATAGGTCAGGTTGCCGAAGCTGCCCACCAGGTCCGCATCGCGATAGGCATAGGGGTTGGCCGCAAGATCGCGCGCCATGGCCGCCACATCTTCGAAGCCGAAGGGCTTGGGCTTTTCGGGGACCGGCGCCTCGGGCGCTGCGGGAGTCGCCGGAGCCTCTTGTGCGAAGGCCGCGCCAAGGCCCGAGCCGAGCGCCGATGCGGCCGTCATGGCGGCTCCGGCAGAGATGACGAACTCACGACGATACATTCACTTGTCCCAACTTTAGGTCCATCCCCCTCAGGGTCCGGAAATTCGGTGCGGATTTGGCATTGTGACAACAATCAGGCAAGCCTTTTCGAGACCTGTGGCGAGCCCTTGCCAAATCTTGATCGAATTTTTCCAAATAGAAAAGGCGCGGCAATTCACCGCGCCCATTCCAGCCGACAAGTTTCGACCGTCTTTGGTATCGCTTAGCGATTCAGCTCTCGAACGACGCGGCCATTCGGCGCGATTTCGACCAGCACCGGCTCGCCTTCGGGGTTCGTGGCCTGGGCCACCGTGACCCGCCCCTGCTGGAGAATCTGGCCCAGTTCGGTGTAGCCCGCCTCGGTCAGGGTGGAGCGGATGGCATCCGGGGTCAGCGGATCGCCGCCTGCCGGCGGGTTCACGCCGTCCGGGCCGTCACCGGGGCCCATGCGGCCTTCATGGCGCGGGCCCTTGTGGTCCCGGTCGCCGCGGTCATGGTCGCCGTGGTCGCGGCCACCGTCGCGGCGCCAGTGACCACGATCGTCGTCGCGGCCCCGACCGTCGCGGTCGCCGTCATGACGGCGGTGATGGCGATCACCGTCCGGACCCATGCCCGGCCCGTGACCTTCGTCGTCACCACGGCCAAAGCGCATCAGGGTGCCGTCCTCGGCAAAGGCGGCGCGCACCGATTTCGACTTTGCGTCCTGCCCTGCCAGCATGACGCCGCGGTCGCCAAGGAAGATCGCCTCGATCTGACCCAGTTCGCCGAAAATCTGCTGACCGCGCACGGCCTGCGGCACCAGTCGCTCGACCAGCGCGGACGGCAGCGGCGCGTCATCGCGGCTGCGGATGCCGCGAAGGCCACCCTGTTCGTCCAGCATGATCCCGATCTCGGTGCCGTCCGGCAGCTTGCCGGACACGCGCGAGCCGTGGCGCGACGACTTGCTGGTCAGATCGGTGAGCCCCGCATCGCGCAGCGCCTCGGGCAGCACCACCTGCGCCTGCGCCCCGGCCTCGGCAGCCTCGGGCTGCTGCGGTGCGGTCTGGGCAAGGACCGGCCCGGCCAGCAGCGACATCAGGGCCGCCGCGGCGACCGATGAGGTGAAATATCTGCTCATGTCTTCATCCTGGTTCTTGTTGTCCATCGGGGCGGATGCGCCCCATGCGAATCACATCTAGCCGGCCTGTCACCAACCGAGTTCCAATGTCCCGTTTGGCTTTCGTTTGGATTTCTCGCAATATGGTCTTCGCATGTTCCGGCTTGCTCCGATACCCGCCCTGATGCGCCCTGCGCTGATCCTTGCCGCGACCGGTCTGGCGCTGCTTGTTCCGCTTGCCGGACTGCATGCGGATCCGGACGATCGCGGCTATTCCCGCGATTACGACGACGATACCGAACGCGAGTTCGACTTGCTGGAGCAACCCGGCTTTCGCATCATCCCCTTGCAGGATGCCGTGCGTCGTGCGACCGACCGCTTCCGCGGTCGCCTGATCGCCGCCCGGCTGCGCCCCCCCTATCCCGAGGAGGAGGAGCGCGGGGTTGAACTGGTCCACGAATTGCGGCTGCTGACCCCCCGGCGCGACGTGCTGCTGATCCGTCTGGACGCGCGCACCGGCGACTTTCTGGAGGTTCGCGGCGCGGGCCTTGCCGAGGCCCGCCGCAAGAATGGAGACGACGAATGAGATGCCTGATCGTCGAGGACGACCCTGTCCTTGCGACCCAGCTGGCCCAGGCGCTGGGTGATGGTGGCTTTGCCTGCGACACGGCGGCGGACGGGGAACGCGGCGAATACCTGGGTGCGACGGAAAGCTATGACCTTGCGATCCTTGACCTTGGCCTGCCGGGTCTTCCCGGAATCGAGGTGCTGACCCGCTGGCGCGAGGCGGGCGTCTCGATGCCGGTGCTGATCCTGACCGCACGGGGCGACTGGACCGACAAGGTCGCGGGTTTTCGCGCCGGGGCCGATGACTATGCGGTAAAGCCCTTCCGGCTTGACGAGGTGGTCATCCGCGCCCAGACACTGGTGCGCCGCGCAGCGGGGCATGCGCAGGCCGTCATCAAGGCGGGACCGCTGAAGCTGGACAGTCAGCTTGGCGTCATTACGCGCAATGGGATGGCGCTGCGGCTGACCGGGTTCGAAACGCGGATCCTGTCCTATCTTATCCATCACCAGAATCGCATCGTCAGCCGGACCGAGCTTTCAGATCACCTGTATGACGCCGCCGCCGACCGCGACTTCAAGTCGATCGAGGTCGTCATCGGCCGCTTGCGCAAGAAGATCGGCGAAGGCCTGATCGAGACGCGGCGCGGCGAAGGCTATGTCCTGCGGGCTCCGGATTGAAACGCCCCCGGTTCTTTCGAGATTCGATCCGGGCGCGGCTGATCGGCCTGTCCGCGCTGCTGATCGGTGCGGCGCTGGTCGCCGGATACCTGACCATTGCCGCCATTCTGGACAGCTTCATCACCGACCGTTTCGACGCGGAATCCGAAGCGGTGGCCGATGCGCTGATCGCCGGGGCTACCGTGGACGACGCGGGTCGTCTGGTCGCGGGGCCTGCACCCACCGACCCGCGCTTTGGCATCCCCCTTTCCGGCTGGTTCTGGCAGATCCAGCAGGATGGCCGCGTCGCCGCGAAATCGGCCTCGCTTTTCGACATCGTCATGACCCCGCCCGAGGCGGATTTCATCGGCGGGGCCGGAACCGGTCCGGGGGGCCAGCCGCTGCGCGTGCTGCGTCATACCTTTACCCTGCCCGACAGCAACTCGGTGATGGCGGTGGTCGTATCGGCCCCGCGCGCGGAAATCGACGAAAGCGTGTCGCGCCTGCGCAGGCCGCTTGCCGTATCCTTGTCCGTACTGGGGCTGGCTTTGGCGCTGGCCAGCGTGCTGCAGGTCGCGGCGGGGCTGCGCAGCCTGGACAAGCTGGGGCGCGACCTGCGCGCGATCCGTTCGGGCAAGGCCGATCACCTGCCCCTGCCCCCGGTATCGGAACTGCGCCCGGTCGCGTCTGAGATCAACGGCCTGCTGGAGCAGAACCGCCGCGTCCTGTCGCGGACGCGCGAGCATGTCGGGAACCTTGCCCATTCGCTGAAGACGCCGCTTGCGGCGCTGGACAACACCCTGCCCGCCGACCACCCCGGCCACGCGCTGGTCGCACGCATGGACCGCCAGATTGGTTGGCACCTGCGCCGTGCCCGCAGTTCCGGCGCATCACGCGTTCTGGGGCAGCGCACCCCCGTGACACCGGTGGCCGAGGATATCCTGATGGTCCTGCGCGGCCCGATCCGCGACTCCGGTCTGCAAATCGATCTGGACCTGCCCCCCGCGCTGGCCTTTGCCGGAGAGCGGCAGGATCTTGAGGAGATGATGGGCAACCTGATCGAGAACGCGGTGAAATGGGCGAATGCCCAAATCCATATCTCGGGCCGTCCCGATGGCACCGATCGTCTGCTGGTGCGGATCGAGGATGATGGCCCCGGCATGTCGGCCGAGGATCACGCCCTTGCGATTGCGCGGGGTGGCCGGCTGGACGAAAGCGGTCCACCCGGAACGGGGCTGGGGCTGGCAATCGTCGCCGATCTGGCGGCACTGCATGGCGGGCAATTGCGGCTGCAGCGATCTGACCTGGGGGGACTCGCGGCGATCCTGGCTTTGCCTGCCTGAAATATTCGCAGTCCTCCGGTTCCCGGTTTTTTACCATTTGATAAAAAAACGGACCTGTGCCAGCCTGATTCCAACAAAAGAACAAGCAAGCAGGGAGGTCACGCGGATGACCAACAGCCAGCTCACGCCCGGCGTGGTGTCGGGACGTTTGCCAGCATCTTCCTATGCCGAGAATTTCGCGGATGTCGCGCCCCCGCTTGTCGGGAACGAGGCGCGGATCGCGGCGGACAGGTGCTATTTCTGCCATGATGCCCCTTGTGTCACGGCCTGTCCGACCTCGATCGACATTCCGCTGTTCATTCGGCAGATCGCAACCGGAACGCCCGACGCGGCGGCCCGGACCATCTTTCACCAGAACATCCTGGGCGGCATCTGCGCCCGCGTCTGCCCGACCGAGAACCTGTGCGAAGGTTCCTGCGTGCGGATGGAGGCCGAGGGCAAGCCGGTCGAGATTGGCGCGCTGCAGCGCTATGCCACGGACCATCTGATGGCACAGGATGAGCATCCTTTCCGTCGCGGCCCTGCGACCGGTAAAAGGATCGCGGTCGTGGGGGCCGGCCCCGCCGGGCTTTCCGCCGCGCACCGCCTTGCGGCCAAGGGCAATGACGTTACCCTGTTCGATGCGCGGCCCAAGCCCGGCGGCCTGAACGAATATGGGATCGCCAGCTACAAGGCCGTCGACGGCTTCGCCGGGCGCGAGGTAGAATGGCTGATGGGCATCGGTGGCATCACTTTGGAAAGCGGCAAGGCGCTGGGTCGCGACATCACACTCGACGCACTGCGCGAAGGGTTCGATGCGGTGTTCCTTGGGCTGGGCTTGCAAGGCGTGAACGCGCTGGGAGCTGAGGGTGAAGAGCGTGGCAATGTCGGTCATGCCGTTGATTTCATCCGCGATCTGCGCCAGACCGGCGATCTGTCGAGTCTGCCCATCGGGCGGGATGTGGTCGTGATCGGGGGCGGCATGACCGCGATCGACGCGGCCGTGCAGGCCCGGCTTCTGGGGGCGCAGAACGTCACCATCGTCTATCGCCGCGATCAGTCGCGCATGTCAGCCAGCCGGCACGAACAGGACCATGCCACCCAGTCCGGCGTCCGCATCATCTGCAACGCCGCGCCCGTGAAGGTGCATGGCAATGGCACGGTCAGTGAAGTCGAGTTCATGTATACAAGCGAAGGCCCGAACGGGCTTGAGGATACCGGTCAGCGATTCCGCCTGCCCGCCGACCAGCTGCTTCGCGCCATCGGCCAAAAGCTGGATGGCGCGCCGGCGGACCTGGCCATGTCGGGCGGCAAGATTGCCGTCACCGGGCGTGGCCGCAGTTCCTTGGCCGGTGTCTGGGCCGGGGGCGATTGTGCCGCGGGTGGGGATGATCTGACCGTGACCGCCGTTGCCGAGGGTCGCGATGCAGCCGAGGATATCCACGAGGCGTTGAATGGCCGTGCCTGACGATTCCCTGCTGCTCGGCTTCAGCGCCCCGCTGTTTCGCGATCCGGGCGGGCGGCTTCTGGCCGAGCGGCAGACAATCCTTGGGCTCAAGGCATGGCGTGACAACTTTTCGCACGTCACGGCCTTTTCAATCTGCCATGACGGCCCCGCGCCGCCGGGCTGGCAGGATGTCGAGGCCGAGGGCATCGGCCCCGAGGTCGAGACGGTGCCCCTGCCCAATACCTATCGGTTCAAGACCTTGATGCGCCAGCGGCGCGAACTGTCCGAGTCGATGCGTGTCTTGATGGGAAAGGCGCGCTACCGGACCTTCGCCTATGGCGGCTGGATCGGCGATCCGGGTGAAATCGCGGCATCGGTCGCGCGACGAAACGGGCTGTCTCATGCCATCTGGTTCGACCGTGTCGAATCCCAGGTCGCCCGGACCGAGGCCGGGGCTTCACTGGCGGCCCGCACCAAGGGAAATCTGCGCGCGGCAGTTTTTACCTATCACGAAAATCGGGCCGCGCGCGCTGCCGACCTGACACTGCTGCATGGCGCGACGGTCTTCGATCATTTCAAGGGCATCGCCCGCAACCCCCACCAGGTCGAGGATATTCACTATACCGAAAGTGACCATGCCCCCGCGGACTTCATCGAGCGCAAGGCCACCGAAGTCGGCGATGGGGTCCTGAACATTCTTTACTGCGGTCGTGCCGCCGCGATGAAGGGGCCGCTTGACTGGATCCGCACCATCGCCGCGCTGAAGGAACGCGGCATTTCATTCCGCGCCCGCTGGCTTGGCGACGGAGAGATGCTGAACGAGATGCGCGTCGCCGCCGCCCGCGCCGGACTGACCGGAACCGACCTGACGTTCGAGGGGTTCGTCAGCGATCCCGACAAGGTTCGCGAGGCCTATCGCAAGGCAGATCTGCTTCTGTTCTGCCACCTGACCGACGAATCCCCACGCAACCTGATCGAAAGCCTGCTCTCCGCCACGCCGATCATCGGCTATCGCGATCCCTATTCCGCTGGACTGGTAGAGGAAAAGGGCGCGGGCATGCTGGTGCGCCGCGGCGACGTGGCGCGACTGGTCGAAGCCGTCGCCGCGCTGGCCACCGACCGCGCGCGCCTTTCCGACTTGATCCGGCGGGCAGGCGCGTCGGCCAGACATCTTACCCAGGCCAATGTCTTCCGCCGCCGCAGTGAAATCATTCGCAGCCAACTGAACCAGCCACGTCGCTGACGTAGCCAGAGAGGGTCACATGTCCAGTCTCAGCACCGAATTCGTGGGGATCAAGTCGCCCAATCCGTTCTGGCTTGCCTCGGCCCCGCCCACCGACAAGGAGATCAACGTCCGCCGGGCCTTTCAGGCCGGTTGGGGCGGCGTCGTGTGGAAGACCCTGGGATCCGAGGGGCCGCCCGTCGTGAACGTGAACGGCCCGCGTTATGGCGTTGTCTATGGTGCCGACCGGCGCGTCCTTGGCATCAACAATATCGAACTGATTACCGATCGCCCGCTCGAGGTGAACCTGCGCGAGATCAAGTCCGTCAAGCGCGACTATCCCGACCGCGCGCTGGTCATCAGCCTGATGGTGCCCTGTGACGAGGAAAGCTGGAAGGCAATCCTGAAGCAGGTCGAGGATACCGGTGCCGACGGGGTCGAACTGAACTTCGGCTGTCCCCATGGCATGGCCGAACGCGGCATGGGTTCCGCTGTGGGCCAGGTGCCGGAATATATCGAGATGGTGACACGTTGGGTGAAGCAGCATTCCCGCATGCCCTGCATTGTCAAACTGACCCCGAACATCAGCGATATCCGTAAGCCAGCCGAGGCCGCGATGCGCGGCGGAGCCGATGCGGTCAGCCTGATCAATACGGTGAACTCGATCACCTCGGTCGACCTCGACCTTTTCGCGCCGCAGCCGACCATCGACGGCAAAGGCAGCCACGGCGGCTATTGCGGCCCCGCGGTCAAGCCGATCGCGCTGAACATGGTGGCCGAGATTGCGCGCAACCAGGCGACCCGCGGTCTGCCGATTTCAGGCATCGGGGGCATCACGACCTGGCGCGACGCGGCCGAGTTCATGGCGTTGGGGGCCGGAACCGTGCAGGTCTGCACTGCCGCTATGACCTATGGCTTCAAGGTGGTTCAGGAAATGATCTCCGGCCTGAAGGAGTACCTGGAGGACAAGCAGATCTCGATGTCGGACCTGATCGGACGTGCGGTCCCGAACGTCACCGACTGGCAGTATCTGAACCTGAACTACACCACCAAGGCGGTGATCGATCAGCAGGCCTGCATCGGATGTGGGCGATGCTATGCCGCCTGCGAGGACACGTCGCACCAGGCCATCGCCATGGGCCCGGGCCGCGTCTTCACCGTCAAGGACGATGAATGCGTGGCCTGCAACCTTTGCGTCGATATCTGCCCTGTCGAGAATTGCATCACCATGCGTGAGCTTGCCGTGGGCGAGATGGACCCTCGCACCGGCCGCACCGTCCAGCCCTATGCCAACTGGACGACGCATCAGAACAATCCGATGGCGCAGGCGGCAGAATAAGTCGCCCTGGCCTTCGGCACCCCTTGTTCCCCGTACGGCTTCGCGCTAGTCCCATGCGGTCGGAGGAGTGGCAGAGCGGTTTAATGCACCGGTCTTGAAAACCGACGTGGGGGCAACTCCACCGTGGGTTCGAATCCCACCTCCTCCGCCATTTATTTGTGTAAGTGTATGTTTTTACTAAATAAATTGGCAGCTACGATATAGCGACCCCTCAGTCATTCCCCCATCCGATTTGGGAATATCCCGGACGATTCGGGAAGGATGCCCCCGACCTAAGCCGGGGGCGATCTGGTCAAATCACTTCCAGCAACGCCGCGCCGAGCATTCCCGCAAGGCTGGTCTTGTGAGTGAGGCTGTCGTCCATATGGCCGAGATAACAATCTGTCCGATGCATGCGGCTGAGCGCTGCACAGGCCGCGGCCTTGATCTTGACGCCTTCCATGGTCCGCGACGGTTCCGTAACGATCCTGCGGACCAAGGCAAATAGATCGCTTGAGGTAGTGTTGCGCTTTTTGTGGATCTCGGCAAAGCCGCTCTCGCGAACGATCCGCGCGCGTTCGGCCAGATAGCCGGGAAGCAATGCCAAACCAAGCTCGGCAGTGGCTATTTCCTGATATCGGTATCGGCGGAAGCCTTTGCCGAGAGATCGTTTGCGCTTGTCGTCCTTCGCCAATAATGCACGGGCGCGATCGATATCTTCTTCCATTTCGGCGGCAGTCTTGATGCTCCACGGCGCCGCTTCACCGTCCCGGATCAGGCCGCATCCGACGAGATCGCGCTCAAGCTCGCGACCGTAGCCAAGCCCTCCCCATTTGTTGCAGCATTGCTCCGGGGCGAGCGGCCATTGCGGGGACCAGAACTCCCAAGCCTCGAACCAAGCCGCGCGGGCTTCCTGATAGGCTTGTTCGATCTCGGGCAACTTCTCCCCGAGGACTAGCAACTCGGGGTTCTCTTGGGTCTGCGCTTCTGCCTCCACCGCGCGATCGAGTGCAGCAACCGGGACCGTGCCAGCAGCAAAAGCAGCTGGGGCGAGCTTAAGAAATCCACGGCGCTTCATGCTTCACCCCCCAGCCGGGCAAGCCGGCGATGAGCGGCGCGCAGGGCCTCACGTTGGAAGCGCACGGCGTTACGGATGGAAAAGAAGCCGCCCGCGCCGGTTTCGATCTCGTCCAGCGCCAGGCGCAGCTTTTCAGAGATCAGGACGCGTTCGCTGTCCTTCATCGCATTCTTCGGGACGGCCGAGTTTGACGGCGCGTTGTGGGAAATGGTGATCATGTCGGTTCTCACAGTTTGGCTTTCCACAGCCGTAGCTGGTAGCGGACCAGCAGCCGGGGGTTGGAAACCTGCTGTGAGACAGGTCGGATGACTTTAAGGTTTCCCTCTGGACATAGCATCCGCCCCCGGCCATATTGGTCGGGACGCAGATGCCCGCCAAGGCATCCGTCAATTCAACCGCGAGCGCCCGCGCCAACGGATGCTCAACCTCGCCAAAGGTATGCGGTCTATCACAGTCAGGGTTTCCACACCCACTGACTAGGCTACACCCACATGACGATCGGATGCAAGTCTTGCCCTTCGGGGCTATCGGCTTGCCTGCGCTGTCGACGTCAGCTTAGGTGTGGGAACGAAACCGCTGAGGTGTTCCAACTTGCCGATGACAGTCGAAACCAGAGCAGTTCGGCTTGTAGCTGCACTTGAGCGGGCCGGAAGGCCGGTGAGTTCGCTGACGATCACCCGCGAAGAAATTAAGGTTACCTTCACTGACCACGAAGAACCCGTTGTAAGCCCCATCGATCTTATCGATTGGCGTCAAATTCCGTTCGCCAAGAAGAGACCCGATAGAAAATAGTGCCGAGGCTAAGCGGATGGGCCGGTCAGATCCTCTCAGAAGGCGGTGCTAATCCAGCTTGCTGCGCGACTTTTTCAACGCCGCCGCAGCTTTTTGCGCTCTGTCCATGGATTGGTCTTCGTCATCTTTCATGGTTCGCCTTCTGCGCGGTGTCGTATGCCGAACGAATATAACGTCTCCGGTCGGTGGCTGCGCTGGTGCTTTCTTCTCGATAGCGGCCGCCGCTTCGTATTCTTCGACAGCAGCATGTGGGATGCGATACAATTTTCCTACTCGAAAGGACCGGATTTGCCCCGATGCAGCCATGTTGCGCACCATTGTGGCTGAACACTCCCAGCGGTCCGCCAAAGTTTCGGGAGTGAACGGCCGTCGTTCATCGAACATCGTTTTTCTCCGTACCAAAGGCCAAAAAGTTTATGTCTAAATCTAGCGTTTGCAATTGATTTCAGTCGTTTGAATCCTATGTCACGAATCCGGTTCACAACGGAGTTACCAAATGCCTCGCGTTCTAGATGAAACAAAACGAGATGAACTACTTGCGACGATCGTCGAAAGCTACCCGGATGAGGTGGATGTGGGTGCGCTGGGTATCGATGATGAGGGCGTGTGTCGGGCCACGCTTGCCTACATGGAAGAAAATGGCTTCATAAATGTTCGGTGGATACCGGCGATGGCAGGCAAGTCACCGCTTAACGTATCGGCGACTGCATACGGCTATGACTATGCTGAAAAGGCCGGTCTTCTCGAAGATTGAACCGTAAGGTATGCGCAAATTTGCGCATACCTTATCCGTTCTCACTGTTGCCACTCGCACAAACCGTTCCATCGCGCCTCAGAAAGTCATCACCCTAGCCAGTATCCGGTCGAGGCGGACGGGCGTGAGGCGCTGGACGTAGCGGCGCTTCGGGCGTCCGACGCTTGCGGCAAGAGCACAGGGATGGCAGCAGAAGCGGTGCTTGCGGTATGACCGGAAAACCTTTCCGCAATGGTCGCAGGAGCGAGGCGTTCCAATCACCTTGCGCCGCGCGCAGAACGCCGCATAGGCGCATCGATCGCTGCAATAGACCGCGTGTCGCCGCATCGTCACCGGCATATCGTGCCCGCAGTGAGCGCATTTGCGATCAGCGATTTCTTCCAGTCGCGCCGCCTGTTCGAGCGCAATGCGACTCGCGTTGCAGCATTTTGCCGAACAATACTTCTGGCTCGCCCTCGCCCTGTCCGGAAGGTCGCGGCCACACTGCTCGCAATGATGCGTCAGATCCAGCGGATCGCTGACCTCACCACGCGATCCTCGTCCATCTCCTTGAGACGAGTGATCCGGGCGCCGTGCGCCACTGCGCAACTGTTGCCGCAGAACTTGTGATGTCCCTCGGGCAATGGCTTGTGACAGCGAACGCAAAGGGTCCGCTCGATCAGGGTTCCGGCGTGAACGGTCCATTCAGGTTGTCCTTCATTCCAGCTTGGTCGCGTCGCCCGAACGACCGAGAACGCGTTATCCAGAAGCTCGCGGGCCATGCCGTCGGCGTCCTGCCAGCGCCAGCCAATGCGGCACAGGTCAGCGCGGATCGCCGCCCGAAGCGGTCCTTCCAGGCCGAACAGCGTGGCCGTCGCCCCCGCCTCAAACGCCAGACGGATCGCCGCGACTAGCTCTTTCACCAGCGCATCGAAGCGGCCCGCGCCAAGGCGACCACGGCGGGCCTCGGTCTCGCGCCGGGCCATGATGCGATCGTGCATCTTCATCCGCGCCAGCGCACGTTGTAGCCGTTGGCATAGAGCGGCAGGCGCTCCAGCCCTTTGTCGCCGGGATACCGTGCCTTCTGGTCTGCATCAGTCCATCGGCCACGCGGCGCCATGTTGCGGCGGAAAAAGTTTCCCTCAGCCTCAATGCGGATCGTCCGCTGATTGGAGCCAGTCGCAGACCAGGGCATGCGCTGCATCGTTCCCGAATAGAGAGCCATTGGACTGCCAACCGGCTGACCATGCTGGATCTCGCTGCCAGAAACCTCCACGTCATCCATAGCGAACAATTGCAAAAACACGGTCACGGCGCGATCGCGAACCCGGTCCTTGGCACTCAGCGCCAGCGCCAACATCTCGGGCGTGGCAGCGACATCGAACGTCACTTGCTGTGCGCTTACCTGATAGGTCGAGCTGATCTCGCTGATGGTGATCAGATCCCCGAGGCCCTGCCAAGTATGACCTGCAACCTCCAGATCGCCAAAGCCAGTCCACCAACGTTTGGGGCTGTCCAGAAAGTCCATGTGAACCAGCACCGCCTGTCCGATACGACCGGAGCGCAAAACCTCGTCAGGGATCGCAAGAAGATCTTCACGTGCGCCCATGCTGGCGTCCTTTCATCATGTTGATTGGGTTCATCCGAGCATCGCGTCCAGAAGCGCGGTCGTAAGCGGCATCTTCGAGATTGGCGGCAGCACGTTCACCCCGTCCGGTGCCTTGGTCCGGGAATAGGCGTGATCGAGCCACGCGACATCCATCGCCAGCAGCGCGGCAACGTGCCTCGGCTCCAGCGGCAGGCGCATCAACTGGCACCATGCAGCCATCTCCGAGGGCTGGATCGGGTTAGGCCCTGCCGGGTTGTAGGTGCGGGTGCCGGAGAGGCTATGGAAGGCGTTCCAGATGGCCCGGCCAGCCTCGGGGGGCGCCACCTTCTGCCCGGCCAAAGCGGCTTTCACGGCAGCGCATAGTTGCTTGGTAAGCCGGTCCATCAAGCGTTCCTTTTTTGATAGTCCGACAGCCAGTCGGGAGTTTGCCTCTTGGCGCTCTCAAGGATCGCCTTGCCTGCCTTGGCAATTTTTGCGTCCAGCTCCTTGTCGCCGCTGGTGCCGCGCAGATCGATGGTGGAGTGGTAGGTGACGCTTCCGCCTCCGCTGCGGCCGCCGCCGCCCTGCCCGCGGGTCAGGTCCTGGACCCGTTCGCGGGGGTGCATCATGGCGAGGAAGCCGCCCTTGCCATCGAGGCCGCCAGAGCGGGGACCATCCGGGGTGTCGCCTCCGCCGTCGAAGGACAGCAGCTTTCCTAGTCCTGCGAGGAAGCCGTTGCCGCTGCCCGCAAGCCCGGCCATCGACTTCTGGATCTGCACCTGAATGATCTGCTGGATCAGTTGCAGCACGGCTTCCCTTGCCGCATCGGCCCCATCCATCGCTGCGGTGAAGATGCCCGCCACTGCTTCAGCGCCGGCTTTTCCAGCCTCTTGCACCTTTTTCAGCCGTTCAGCCGCATCGTCGGCGTTCTGCCCGGCCTTGGCATAGGCTTGCGCTAGCTGGTCGATCTGCGCCTCAAGCTCGGGCGTGATCGTCAGTCCTTCCTCCTGCGCGGAGGCGAGGAGCCGTGCCTTCTCGCTGGCATAGGCCATGGTGTCGCCGTAGTTCTCATTGCTCAGGGCCGCGGCTGCGAGAACCTGCGTCTCGATGTTCAGGGCCTCGGTGCGTTCTTTGATTTGCTGCACGTCGCGATCGAAGCCCTTGAGGCCACCCGAGCCGCCCTTGCCCTTCGACTTGCTGCCACCCCTGCCAGAGGCAGAGCGGGCCGCATCTCCGGCCAGAGACGCCGCGGCAAAGTCCGCCACCTCGGCATCGGTCAGGGTCGCCCCCATCTGCTGGGCGCGCCTGCGCACATCAGCCTTCTCCCGCTCCAGTGCGATCTGTTCCTTGGTCGCGGTGTTGCGGGCAGTCTCGGATGCGGTGAACTTGTCGTTTGCCTCGGTCATCGCCCCGGCGCTGTCCATTGAAGCCTGTTCCGCAGCCTGCCGCTGTCGCATGGCGTCCAGGTTCTTCTGATCCGCAGAGACCCCCGCAGCGCTGGCAAGCGCTCCCTTCATGCGCGAGGCGAGGGAGATGATGCCCGCGATCACGCCGCCAAGCCTGCCAAGCTGGCTGATGACGCCCTCAAAGCTCACCCGGTCGCCGGCCTCCAACTCGTCAAAGGCGTCCTTGGCCTTGACCTGCAAGTCACCCAGCTTGACCGCGAAATTCTCGCCGCTGATCTCGCCGTCACGGAAAGACCGAACCACGTCGTCCATTTCCGCCGAGACTTGCCGCAGGGCATCCGCAGCCCCGTCATAACCCCATACATCGAGCTTGCCGATCGCATCTCGGATCGCCATGCCTGCCGTGGTCGCTTCTTCGCCAAGCGCTTGATACTGGCCTTCCAGCGCGCCGAGTGCCTCCGCATTCTCGTCAACGGCATCCCGGTTGCGGGCCAAGGCATCATAGATCTCATCACCAAGGATCGCCCGGCCCTCGGTTTCGCTGTCGAAAATCTTGTCCAGCTTGGCGCGCAGATCGGTGATTTCCACCGCCGCATCGGCGGCCCCGACGATCAGGCGCTTGAAGAAATTCCCCGCCGTGGTTTGAAGGTCGCGGAAACGCTGGTCCAGTTCCTCGGCCTTCGCAATCAACTCTTGATCGAAGACCGCCCCGGTTTCATGGGCGCGATCAATGGTCGCCTGCAACGCGCCTTCGCCCTGACCGAGAAGCTCCACGAAGCGTTCGCCGCCAGTGCCGCCAAAAATCTCGTCGGCGATGCGGATCTGCGCCGCCTTGTCCATGCCCTCCAGCCGTTGCATGATTTCCAGCATCAAGGCCGAAGGGTCTTTCAGCTTCTTCTTCAGGTCCTCGGCCCGCAAGCCAAGCCGACCGAAGGCCTCTGCCGCCGGCCCGACGCCCGTGGTGATGAACTCGTCCGCGCGCAGGGAAAGTTCCTTGAAGCCATCGACCAAGGAATCAACGCTGATCCGGTTCGCCTCGGCGACATATTTCCATTCCTGGAAGGCCTGCGCCGAAAGACCGGCGCGCTTTGCCTCGTTGCCGATTTCCGCCATACTCTTAATGACCTGTCGCGAACTGCCGACGACCTCGGCCAGCCCGCCCACTGCCACGCCGCCCAGGAAGCCACCGGCCAGAGCCTTGCCCAGGCTGCCAACGCTGCCCGTCACGCTGGCGACTGACTGCCGGATATTGGCGGCAGACCGCGCCATGTCCTGTTCCATCTGCCGGGTGGCAGATCGGGAACTCTTGCGCAGGCCCTGATAGGTGCGGGTGCCACTGTTCTCGGCCCGCTTCATGTTCTTCTCGAAATCGTTGATGCGGGCTTCGAGCCGCACAACTAGCTGTTCGTCAGCCATCATTCCCTCCTAGACCGGTCCCCAGAGATCTTCGGTGAACCAGCTTGCCTTGGTGGTCATTGCGTTCTCATTGGCGGATGCGCGGGCGACGGCCATAGCAGAGGCCACTGCGCCGTCGATCGAAAGCCAGCGCTTCGGCTTGGTGAACTTCACGACATGGCCGTGGTCGTTGCGCTTCACCACGACATTGGCGAAGCAGTGCCGCAGGACCGGATGTCCCCCGTGGAAGAACTCGCCGCCAAGAAGGGCGCGTTCCAGTTCCAGCACCGCAGGCATCATCAGCGAGGGCACCTGCCGGAAATCGACCGCGGGCAATCCGGCCTCAAGGATCTTCGGCTGCACCTGGCGCGCCATGTGCGGGTCGAAGGCGATCTCCTGCACATTGAGCTCATCGCAGAGTTCGATGATGCGGCTTTCGATCTCGGCATAGTCGATGACGTTGCCGGGGGTCGCGGTGATCAGGCCTTCCTCTTGCCAACCGACATAGTTCGCGCCCGACTTGTCGGCCCGGCCCGAAACGCCGTCATCGCTCTCGGTGAAGTCGTCGCCCTCTTTCCCCTCAATCATCTCCTCGGGGCAGAAGAACCACGGCTTCACGAAATAGCCCTCGGCCAGCCGCCAGCAGGCGACAATCACCGAGAGGTCAACCGTCGAGGACAGGTCAACACCGAGCCAACACGGCTCATCCTTCAGGGCTTCCAGGTCGAAATCCTTGGCCCCGGCGTCGTAAATATCCATGTCCACGAAGGGATCGGTGGAGGCATCGAGCCAGATATTCAGCTTCAATTGCTTGAAGGATTGTCGGTCGCCGATGCTGCGCTGCGAGCGCTTGGCGTGGCGGCGGAAACCGGCAAGGCTCGGATAGCCATGTTGCAGGCCGGGGTTCACCCGGTGCCAGAGATCCTCGTCCTCCCAGTCCTCGCGCCGGTCAGCCTCGAACAGGATGGGCAGGATGGATTCGTCATCGACCTTACCCCGCGCGACATTGCGGGCATCCTCGAAAAATTCGAAGGCCAGATTGTCCTGTCCCCGCCCAGCGGTCGAGGCGACGACAAGCAAGCTGTCATCGATCTTCTCAAGGCCGGTGGTCAGGGCCTCCCAGAGGTCGCGGCCCTTCCAGATGTGGATCTCGTCGGCCAGCACGAAGCCGGGTGTGCGGCCATGCTGCGGCCCGCCATCGCCGGAGATGACTTCAAGGTAGGAGGCTTCCTTACGATAGAGCAGCTTCTTCGGCGCGTTGTGCGCGTCGTAAATATTGACCGCTGAGACCAGCCGCTTGTCCTCGCGGATGATGCCCGCCGCCTCGCGAAAGCCGATGCCGGCCTGCTTGCGATCAGCCGCGGCGAAGATCGCCTCGCCGCCCGGTCGCCGCTCCGGACCGATGGTATGTAACAGCGCCAGTGCCGCCGACAGCGAGGTCTTGCGGTTGCCGCGCGGCAGTAGCAGCGCCACGGTGTTGACGATGCGGGTTCCGTTCTCGTGCCGGGGTCCATAGATCCGGCGAACGATGCGTTCCTGCCATGGATCGAGTTGAAAGGCCCGGTTCGGCAGGATGGATTTCGGGTGGCGCAGGGCGCGCAGGAATTGCACCGCGCGCTCGCCATGGCCGAAGGGATCGGGGATCTCCGATCCGTCATACATCCATTCAGGGAAGGTGTCGGCCATCAGACAAGCCCCAGCGGGTTCGGGCTGTCGTCGCCGTCCTCGTCCTCGCGTATCGCAGGACGGGAACGGGAAACCGGTGTCAGGCCAAGTTCCGCCGCAAGCTGGCGGGCCGATGCCATAGCCTTGTCCTGCACCCGGATCAGCTTGAGCATCATCTCCGGGTCGGTCTCGATCTGGATCTTGGCCTCGGTCTCGCGCACGCGGCCGATGCAGATGCAGTAATTCTCCAGCCCGCCGAGGTCGGCGTCGGTCAAAATCTTCCGGTCCAGAAGAATTGGCATCACCCGGTCCCATTCCTTGCGGGCTTCCTCGGCCAGCCATTCGGGGGCGGCGGTAACTTCCGCAATTTCTTGCGGAAGTGCTTCGCGCAGTTGCGGCTTGGTGCCCTTCATTCCGGCCACCTCACGCAGCGCAGTTCGATGCCCTTGCGGCGGCCGATGGGCGTCACCTGCTTGATGTTGAAAGCGCCACCGTTCCAGATCACGCGATCGGCGGTGGTGATGCCGTCGAAGAAGCGGGCGCGGAAAATCACCAACTCCTCATCGCTGGCCCCGAAGCCGCGAATGAATTCTTCTGTGGTCTGATCCACCCGCTCGGTCCGAAGTTGAGCCAGCGAGGCCCAGGCTTCCACGGGCGTGCCTGCATCGTTGATGGTGGTGGTGACACGCTCGATGCGGATGGTTTCGACCAGCTTGCCCGACTTCACGCCGCCACCTCCGAAACCAGCACCTCAACCACGACCACGCCGTGCGAGTGCTCGCCATCGGGGTCGCGTAGGAAGCGCATCGAGGAGACGCAGGCATCGGCGCAGTGCAGCCCCGGAGCCAGCGTCAGACGGGCGGAGTGGATCGCGGTGCGGATGGCACCGCCGATGGTCTTCACCCCCTCCAGCGAGGGTTCCTTCTTCCAGACATGCAGGGTGTGATAGACGCGAGTATGCGTGCGGCGCAGGCTGGTACCCTCGTCCACGGCCTGACTGTCACCGAGGACGATTGCTGGCAGGACCGGCGCGGGCTGGTTCGTGTCGAGGATCTGGGCAGGCGGAACACCCACCGCCGAGGTGGTCAGGCGGGCGCGGATGGCTTTCTGCACTTCGAGATCGATGTTCATTTGGCCTCCCGTATCGCCTTGCCGATTGCCCGCTTGATCCGACCGAGGGCGCGCTTGCGACCGAGACGGAAGCCCGGCCAGAAGAACGGTTGCGCGGCGGTGCCTGGGTGCGTGCCCGCCTGCGTGCCGCTGGTGAGCATTCGAGCGCGGGTGCCAAACTCGACCAGGTGGGCATAGCGCACATCGGTATTGCCGACGGTGATGACGGCCTGGTTCTCAGGCACGGTCATTGAGCCGCCGGGCTGGGAATAGGGCGGGGTCGTGCCGCCGGGTCCAGTTACCTTGATGCTGTCGATCAGCGCGCCGGTGTCGCGTGAAGACTGAGCGGCAAGCCGCTGTAGCGTGGCGATCTCCTCCGCTGATTTCACCAGCGCAGGCTTGACCGCATCGCGTGCCGCTTTCGGGATCGCCTGCATCCGCGCCTGAAACCGGGCGAGACCTCCATCATCGGCCATCAGAAGCTCCATTCCCGATATTCGTTGACGATCTCGGTCACGCCGAAGGGCAAGAGCTTGTTCATGTCGGTGGCAGCTTCGCGGTTTTCATACCACCAGGCGGCAAGCTGCATCACTGCTTCGACCAGAGCGGGCGGCACATTCGCCGTCACCGCGCCGTCCGCTGGCGCAGGCCAGCGGGTGCGCATGGAATAGCCCAGCAGCCGGTCGATATGGTTCTCGGCTGCATCGACCTTTCCCTCGATCAGCGCGTCATCTTCGTCCTGACTTGGGGTCAGCCCGAGTTGCGCTTTCATATCCTTAAGGGGGATGAAACTATCGGGCATTCAGGCCTCCGCATTTCGGACAAGAGCGCTGGTGGGCAGAAGGTCGGCCTGTAATTTCATGATGGAATTGGCGCCGTCGAAGACCTCCAGCAGGCTCGTCACCAGCGCAAACCACGACCGGGTGGAACCGTTGGCATCCACAAGCCTGAATGGGTAGTGGTCGGGAGACCGCGCCGCCCGCCACAGGACGATCTGCCCTGCGTCTTCGGGATCGTTTGCAAGGACGATCTGCATCGGTGAGGGGGCCTGGTGGCTTTTGACAGTGAGAAGGCGCGCACCATCGTCGCAGCCCGCTGCCAGCGCCTGCGCCGTCTCCCACTCCACGCCGATCATTCCGAGTGCTTCGGTTTCCCCGATCTCCACCCAGCCGGCACCAGGCAGCGCCCCCGGCCACTCAGTGGGAGCGTCTGCGATATAGAGGCGCGCGCCAGCGGTGGGATAGAGCATGGCTCAGGCCTCGCCCGCGTCCACCTTGACGATGTTCGAGTTGACCCAGAGCGCGATGTTCAGCTTCATCACCGAGTTGGCGCTGTCGAACTGTTCCGCCGCCGAGGCTACCTTGGCGACGAAGTAGCGCTCCGAAGGGGTTCCGCCCGCAGGGGCATCGTTCAGCACCATCTTGAAGGCATAGTCGAGCGGGGTCTTTTCCGCCGCAATGACCGCGATCTGGCCGAGATCGGCCGAGTCGATGCCGCAGACGACCTCCATGCTGCCCGCATTGCGGGTGCCTTTCAGGCGGCGGGTGCGGGCCGAGTTGATGCCGTCGAAGGTGATCTCGGCGGCGGTATCGCCAACCGTGCCGAGGCCTTCCGTCTCGCCGATCTCCACCCAACCGGTGGTCGGGAAGTCAGAGAGGATGAAATCGGTCTGCTTCGTGGCAAGTGCTGCGCCGATGAAGATCTTGGTGCCGTTTACTGCATAGATGGTCATTTCTGAACCTTTCCAGAAAGACGGCGCTCCTCGCGTTGCTTCGCGCCGGAATGACAGGGAGTGCAGAGGCGCTGCCAGTTGGTCTTGTCCCAGAACAGTTTCTGGTCGCCTCGGTGCGGGGTCTTGTGATCCACCACCGCCGCGCGGGGCTTGCTGAGATCCAGCGCCTTGCCGCAGCGGGAACAGAACGGGCAGCGTTCGAGAAAGGCCCTGCTGGCCTTCTCCCATTCGCCCGTATAGCCGCGCTCGCGGCTGGTGGGTCGCTTCTTGTCAGCGCGCGCGTCACGCTCCACCTTCCGCTTCGCCTGGCAGGCACAGGTAGCGCCCGAAGGAACTACCTTGCCGCAGGAGCAGATACGGGGCGCGCGGGCTGCCATCAGGCGACGGGCCGGGTGTTAGGCGAGGTGATCGCCACAGCGCCCGCTGCAATGCTGGTGCCGCCTGCCTTGGTAAGGGCAAGGCGCACGTAGCGCTTCCAGCCGCGGTAGCCGAGGCGATAAGCACTGTCCGCCGCCAACGTGGCGGGGGCAGAGCTGTCCACCTGTTCAGCTGCAACGTCCGCCCAGCCGCTGGTGCCGGTGTCGCTTTCCTGAAGCTTCAGGCCGAAGTCGCCCGCGCTGGCAATTGCGCCGGTGTTGACCAGGAAGGCCACACCGCCGGTTTGCAGAAGGTCGATCGCCGCGCCGTTGGCTGCCGCTGCCTGAACCGCAGGGGCCAGGGCCGGGAGGGCTGCGATATTCGAGAAAAGGTCACGCATCGGTCATGCTCCTCAGCTGGTCGCCATGCGAAGTTTGCGGAAGCGCGCGGGTTGCAGCACTCCGCCGCCGACACGCCGGGTGGCGTGGATGCGGGTGATGCCGTTGATCGCGCGGGTGTAGGGATCGACCAGGACAGACATCTGGGCGCGGTCGATGATCCGATAGGCTTGCAGGTCGCCGTAGAGGATGGGTTCCTCGCCCGAGGTGCTGTCGGGCATGTCCACCATCTCGACCACGGGGCGGCCGAGGATCGTCTCGGGCTGCCCGGCCTGATAGCTGGGCTGCCACAGATAGTTGTTCTGACCATCCTTGAGGGAGCGCACGACGCCCAGCGTGGTGCCGTTCATCACCCATGCGCCGCGGTTGCGATATTGCGCCGGCAGCGCATACATCAGCTTGATCAGCGCATCGGTCGAAAGATTGGTGGCGTGGCCGTTCGCCGTGGTCGGGATGTCCGGATTGACCATCAGGCCTTCCGGTTCCAGAACGCCTTGGCCCCACAGGAAAGCCGTCGCCTCCTTCTTGCCGAAGTCCTCGGCCAGGGCGAGGCGCACTTCGGTTTCCGCTTGCGGCGCGTCTTGCAACAGGCGGTTCGAGATTTCCACGAAGGTCGCAAGTTCCTTGATGTCGATTTCCTTCTGGCCGAAGCTGATCTCCGACTCGGTGCGGGTCTGGGTCTCACCCACCCAGCGGGCATTGGTGATATCTCCGCGCGTCGGGTAGATCACCGAGGGCGCCGAGGTCGAACGCACCGAGGCATATTGCCGGATCGGGCTATACTCGATCAGGTCGCGGATGATCTCGGAGGACATCTCCGGTGGGGCGAGATAGCCGCCCTGCGGGTCGCTGGCGACAATAAGGGCCTTGCGGTCAACCTCCGGGATGTTCTGGCCGACGCGGAGATAGTTGGCGAAGGCCTTCCGTTCCTCGGTCGGTTCGTCATCGGCCTTGGTTTCGTTCTGGGGGCGGTTCAACTTCGCCTCCAGCTTGTCGAGCCGCGCGATGATCGGCGCGGGATCGGCCTTTTTCTCAAGATCGGTCATCTTGGCTTCGAGCGCCGCGATGTCCGGGGTTTCGGTGGTGTCGGTCATACTCATGTCCTTTGCTGACGTGATGCGCGCGCCGGGATGCATCGGCACCGCGACCACGCTGATTTCCAGAAGCTCGACGGTGTGGAGATCGCGGCCACCGCCCCGCCGTGCTGCCTTTCGGGTGGCCAGATAGCCGATGGACAGGCCTTGCAGCGCCTTGGCGAGGATCAAGTCCCGGATCTCGCGTGCTCGCTGGACGGATAGGGTTAGCTGCCCCTTGACGGTCAGCCCCTCGACGGTCTCGACGCCTTCTTGCCAAACCCCGATCACCTCGCCCTGATCGTGGCCGGCCAGCATCGGAAGCGGAAAGGAAGCGCCGGCGAAGGCCCCCTTGTGAACGATGTCGCCGCCACGATCCGCGGTGCCGAATACCGAGGCCAGACCCTCGATACGGCCTTCCTCGTCAACGCTGAAAGCGGCCTTGCATTCGATCCGCTCCATCAGCGCCCCCTGAACGCGGCACGGTCAGAGGCAAAACCATCGACCTGCTGTTGCACCCACAGAGCCGCCTTGAGCAGGCGCAGGACGTTGGCGTGGTTGAACGGGACCGGTTCGCCGTCTTCCTTCACGTCCCAGCCGAGAACGCAGCGGGCCAGTGAGTTGAGGCGGGCCTTCTCGCGATCGAGGGCAGAGACCATGCCATCGGCATCTGCCGCGGCTGCGAGGTCATCCACCATCTGAAGCCGTGCGCGCGCTTGGGTGGCACTATCGGGGCCGGCGATGCGCAGAGTGATCCCGGTTGCCTTGCCGGACACAGGGTCCAGCAGGTCGAAGTCACGACCGCGATCCTGATCCTGCGCGTCTGCGAGAATGTCATTCAGTTGCATTGTCGTCCTCGTCAGTGGGCTGACCTTCTTCTGATCTGGAAGAAGGTTTCGCAGGGGTCTCGGAGATGTGCGGGTTCAAAAACTCGTCGCCGCCTTCGCGGGGCGGCAGGCCGATCCATGCCCGGCTTTCGTTCGGATTGATGACCTGCGACGAAATCAGGCTGCTGATCGTCGTGGCGCGGGTCTGGAGATCCGCCCGCGTCAGGTCATCACGATCGAAGCGAATGACGTGGTTCTGCCGCTCCTCGTCCGAGAACAGCGCCCGGCGCAGCGCGCCTTCCAAGCCTCTCAGCCAAGGCTCCAATGTGTAGCTCAGGAACTCGCGGCCCTTTTGTTCCGAGTTCGACCAGGTTGCGCGCTCCAGGTCGCCCAGCATCGGCGACGGGATGTTGAACGCACGACCAATCTCCTGGATCTGGAACTTGCGGTTTTCGAGGAATTGCGCGTCGGTCGAGGCGAAGGTGAAAGGCTCGAAGGTCATTCCGTCGAACAGGAACGCCGTGCGACCCTGATCCTCGCCCTCATGCGCCACGCGCCACGCCGCACGCGCCGCCTTGATGGCTTCCTCGCCCATGCCTTTGGGGATCATCAGCGCGCCCGAGGGACGGGCACCACGACCGAACAGCTTGGCCGCATGACGGTCCAGCGCCACGGCAATCCCGATGGCTTCCCGTGCCAGTGACAGGGGCGCACGTTCCAGAGGCGGCAGAAGATGGATCACGTCACGCGCGGGAACGGGCCGATTGCCAACCCGATACTTGCGCTCGCCGGTCTCCAGATCGAGGTCGAAGGTCAGCACAGAGCGGCGATAACGGATAATCTCTTGCGGCCGGTCGTTCGGGCGGTTGATCCACGCCAGCCCGCCGCGATCGTCCATCAGGGCGTCCCTGACGATCTGTCGGATCATCTCGAAGCCGGATGTCCAGTCGTTCGACTCGTTGCGCAGGAGATCCAGAACCGGATGGTCCGGCACGTCGATCTCGGTCTCGCCCTCGATGCGTTTGACGTAAACATCGAGCGAGGCGACAGCTTCGGAAATCAACTGAACTGCGTTCGCCACGGCGGGAACCTGCATTGCGTCCGCTTGGGACACGACGATGCCGGTTGAGGTGGCCTCGGTCAGACCGAAAATGGCCAGCACCGCCTGATCAGGCGAGGCCAGCGACTTCTGTTCGGTCGGCTGCACTTTGCGGGTGAAGGGCCACAGTTTCATAGGGCCATGATACGGCCCCACGATTTACCACGTCAGATTGCAAAACCTTGCAAAACATAGGTTTATCTGGCGCAGAGCCAGTTTTTCAGCGCGATCCGGGTGGAGTAGTAGCGACCACCTGGCTTGCTGATGGGCGCGTCTGTCTTTCTATGCCAACGGCGCACCGTGTCAACGCTGACGCCGGCCACGCGGGCGATTTCGGGCAGTCCCCAGAGCGCCCGATCCGGGTCCAGCACCTCGTCTGCACGCCAGCGATCGAGCGGCGGTTGATCGAAATTCTGCGTCACTTCGAAAACTCCAATTTCGTCATATCTTGCACGCGCTTCCCCGCGCCGGTCCCCACCCTTGGGGCAAAGGTCCAGACCACCCCCCGGTTGCGTCCCGCGATGCTGCTGCTGCCTGCGCCCCAGACGCCGTTCCGCCTGCCGGCGGGCGCTTTGCGCCGTTCATGCTGGATCATGTCGCCACCCGGTCAATGACGGGCAGACCGTGCACTCGGGCGACCCTTTCAGCATCGATGATGGCGTCTTCGTAACTGCGCCCGCTCCAGAGCAACTGATGCGAGATCTCGCCACTCACACCGAGGTCAACGATCAGGAGCGTGACGAACAAGTCGGGGCCGATGCAGACGATCGCCACATAGTCCAGGCAGTTGGCAGGCCGGGTCATCTTCACCTCTGGTAGTGGTAGATAAGGATGTCCTGATTTTGATGACTGGCGAGGTCCTGAAATCGGCTGTTTTCGTCTTGGTTTTGATGACTGGCCGTCATGGTTTTGATGACTGGGGTTCACGTTTTCGTCCTCATTTTGATGACGTTACGTCCTGATTTTGATGACGGGGTTTTGTTTTCACGACCGTTGCGACCAGTCGGGTTCACCGGGGCATGCCCACTGACAGGGAAGTCATGTCCGGGGCGCCAATGCAGATACAGCTTCTTGCCAGAGTTGCTGTCGCTTCCCGGTATCGCCAGTTCGGTGATCTCATAGGTGGGCGGCGCACCCTTGCCCTCGACGCCCATCCGGCCATGGCTGGTCAGTAGAAGGAAGCCCTTGGCCTGTAGGTCGTGGAAGGCCCGAGCCGCTGTATCGCGACCGCAACCCACGCGCTCAGCGGCCGTGCGGACTGCCAAGCTGATCTTGCCGTTGTTATTCGCCTGAGGGCCTTTCCATTCCATCTTGATCCACGGATAGAGCGCCTGCCCGGTTGCGGTCAGCGCGCGCCATGCGGGCGTCTCCATGGTGCTGCGGAGCATCTTGGTCCAATGCTCCGTGGCTGCCTCATTCTTGCGGTCGCGCCCCATTACTTACCCCGCGCATGCAGTTGCCGGTGATGCTGCCGGCAGAGCCAACGCACATCGCCAGGGCGGTCATAATCAGGATGATGAGCCTCGGCCTTGGCCCCGCATTGTTCGCAGGGCTGGGGCGTGAGAACGCCGAGGCGCTTGAGAGTTTCGACGTAGAGGTGAGCGGCGTAGCGCCGGGGATTTGCCCGACGCCATTTCTGTTGACGGGTGGGGGCTTTCAAAGGCTGCCCTCCACCAGTCCCGTCAGCCCTTCGTCAGAGAGAGCCTGGCGAACCTGATTGGCGTGGCCGGGCGAAAGACAGAAGATGGTCTCTTCCAATTCCCCAGGGCGATTTACCAATACGGCGTGCTGGCCGCAAAGGGTGGTGACGCGGAAATGCCCCTTCGGCTTGAGAAGGAGCAGTTCGTCCAGAGTGCGTGCGATAATCATTAATCACCTCACGCAGCCACAGGACGCGAGGCCAGCCACTCGAGGATCTGCTCCTCAGGCCACGCGACGGCTTTTCGGGTGAGTTTGATGGGCTTGGGGAATTCCCCGTCGCTCATCATGCGATAAATGGTCGAACGGCCAAGGCCGGTGAGAGACTCAACCTCAGTGCGGCGAATGTAACGAGATGCCATAACGGATTCTCCTGCATGGTAAGGGCTTATGCAGGAATAATAATGGCGCGCCCTGCTGGGACATTGGCGGGCACTGTCACAGATTTCATTGGGACAGTGCGGGGCTATGTCCCAGAATTATGCCGATACCACGCCTTCCTGTTGGCATCCCCGCTCTTTCCAATTCCCCGTCTGGCCGCAATGTCGGCAGCTTGTGCGGGCTTCTTGCCTTGAGCGATAAGACGAGACATCTCATCCAAGATCGCTTCACGACTAGCGACTGCCGCCATGGCGCGTGCTTCTCCACCGGCCTTCGCTGCGGCCATAATTGCATCTGCTTTAACGGCGCCACTTTCCACGCCATAGACTAAACATTCTAAGTCACGGAGGATGTAGCCGGCCGAAAAGTCGTTTCCGGTAATGTAATAGTGGAAATCATAAAGCGCCGCTAAATATGCAGGAGAGGAATGAGGCAGCTCAAGATAGCAGTATTCAAATTCCGCAGCCGTTGCCCAGTTCTCACCGAATTTTTTCTTTATGCGGCTAACACGCTTAGGCCCCAAAAACTCTAGCACATGAGGAGATGTTACAAGGCCGTTGTTTATACCTGCGTCCTTCAGAACTTGCCAAGGCAGGGCGCCATCACTATCACCTATATTTAGCCAATCCCCCGCTGCGTCAGTATCCATCAAATTTTCTATTCGAGTTCGCATATATGCGGAGTGCCGCCTCATGTCCAATTTATCGGTAATATCGGCTCCTGGAGGGAATTGATCAACGAAGTCGCGCGCTGAGTCTTCGGAATCAAATGGAAAGAAGGACGTTTTCGACGGAAGTGTGCCGGCCTTCGTGGTTATCATCACCAGCCAAGTTGGTTCGTTTGATGGGTAGGAGGAGTTTGGGAAATGTCCGGGAGCAAACACTTCGGCATGCTTGAGAATAGTTTTTCTTGCGGCGTCCCTGATTTCCATCACCCAATCCTCACGACTTTGGCGCTCTGGTCCGCCAGGTAGAATGCCCACGCCTCGCCAAGAGCGCGGCGCTTATCCATCAGTTCCGAGCGAGCATAAGCCGCCTCGGCCTTGTCCTTGATCGTGTGCGCCAATGCAGCCTCAGCGACCTCTCGTGCGAACGTGGTCTTCTCCTGAGTCCAAGTGCGGAAGGACGTGCGGAAGCCGTGAATGTCGATGTCATATCCGTTCTCACGCACGAGCTTGAGAAGCGTGGCGTCTGAAAGGGGCTTGCCTTTCACCGTTCCGGGGAAGACCAGCGCCTCGGGGTCCATGTGATCGGAAATGGTCTTGGCCTGTTCCAGCACCTCTGCTGCCGCCTCTGCTAGTGGCACGCTATGCGCCTTCTTCGCCTTCATCACCTCGGCCGGCCGCGTCCACACGGGACCACCTGCGGCCTTCCAATCCACCTGCCCCCATCGCGCCAGCCTGACCTCGCCAGAGCGGCTGGCGGTCAGGACAAGAAGCCTGAGGGCGAGCTTAGTGGAGATCCCTGCCCCACTACTCTCTATGATCTGCATGCAGGTCGCCACATCGGTATAGGCCAGTGCTTTGCGGTGCGCCTTCTCCTGCTTGTCCTTGGGCAAGGCCTGCGTGATCGCCATTGACGGGTCATCCTGTCGCCAGCCCTTCGCCACCGCCCATTTCATGACCATCCCAATCCGCTGCTTAAGGCGACGGGCTGTCTCCCGCTTGGTGTTCCAGATCGGGGAAAGCACGGCCAGCACATCAGCGGTCGTCACGTCGCTGACCTTCCTTTTGCCGAGGCGTGGGAATGCATAGGTTTCGAGAGTGGTGATGAACTGCTGCCCATGCTTCACGTTCCGCCACGTGGGGAGGTGGAGCTTGTGAACGGTGCGGGATGCCTCAGCGAAGGTCGGCACTTCCTCAGCGTCTCGGCGGGCTTGCAACGGATCTATGCCGGCGTGAACGGTCCGCTTGTTCTCCAGCGCGGCCTCTCTCGCCTTCGCCAATGTGACGACAGGCGGGCTTCCCAGACCAAGCTCCCGCCGCTTGCCGTGGACCGTGATCCTCTGCACCCAGGACCGGGCGCCGTTCGGCTTGACCATGAGGTAAAGCCCCAACCCGCCGCCGTCATGATACTTGCCAGGCTCAAGTGGATTTTTGACTTGCATCGCCGTCAAGCGGTTGCTTGGTCTTCGGGTTGTGGTTTCCTGCAAATGATCCCCCTGCCGTTCCCCCTGCATGATTGTGAAGGTATGGGACGAAGCGGGAACATTCAAGACATATCGACCTACCTTTATCGTTAGTTTTCATGGGGGTTAGGACGACGTGGGAAGGCGCGGGAAGGTCTCCTTGTGGACACCTCCTCCGCCACTTGGCTTGGCAAAACCAATCTCCTCGCATGGCGGCACTCCTATTTTCTCGTTGTTTTCGAGGGTTATGGCTGTGCGCCGCTTCACCGACGATGATCCATTAGGTGCGAACTTCGTTCTCCACTCGCCAAATTCTCCAAAACTGTTGCCTGAGCCATTTTCGGTGAAGTGAGCATATCGGTATGTTTTAGCTAAATAATTTTGCGACACTTCGTCGAGTTCGATCTCTGTTCCAAGCCAAGTGGAAGGTACCGAAATCGAGCATTCGCCAAGCTTTGGCGTCGGATCAACTTTGCCGGTGACAGCCGGATGCTCCCGCCCTAGCCTCACACACATGACATCCGAGAACTGGTCAGACGCTGAAAACGACATGATCGTCGCGGCTTGGTTCACCATGCTCGGCGCCGAAATCGGCGGAACTGCCTATAACAAGGCGGCTCAGAACCGGGCATTGCAAGCGGCCCTCGGCCGAAGTCGGGGCTCGATAGAATTCAAGCTCTGCAACATTTCGGCAGCTGCGAAAGCATTCGCCTTGCCGGTGATCGAGGGATACAAACCTCGGTTCAACTTTCAGATGTCACTTGCCGAGGCGATCTCCCGCTGGCTGGCGAAGCATCCGGCAGGGGAGGTCGCGCTCAGCCCGCGATCTCAATCCGGTCTGGCGGAGGTCGGTCCGCTCTTCGTTGGTGTCGCGCTCACGCTGCGCAACTCTCCCTCGCCCATAGAGCTGACCCAGCTTTAGGCCGTCGCGCGACGCTTCGACGTGGCCGGGCGGGATGCCCGCAATCGAGCGCTCGGCCATGCGGGCGAAGAGCGCGCCTTCCATCATGAGCGCATGGTGCTGCGACAGCACGGCCGGTATGACCTGGCAGGAAGGGTCCGCTGGGTTTCGGCTGAGGATGGCGATGGAGCCGGCTATGATATCGCAAGCTTCACCCCCGAAGGACGAGAGCGGCTGATCGAAGTCAAGACCACCACGGGCTGGGAGCGCACCCCTTTCCATATCTCGAGCAACGAACTCGAGGTCGCCGAATCCCGGCGCGAGGACTGGTGCCTGTTTCGACTCTACGACTTTGCCCGGGAGCCGCGCGCCTTCGAGCTGAGGCCTCCGCTGGAGGCCCATGTTGCGCTGACCCCGACCAGCTTTCAGGCGAGCTTCCAATGATCGATCAGACACCCGCTGAGCGCCACTTCGCCCGCACCGTCGGCATCGATTACTCCGGGGCGGAGACAGCCGAGTCGAGCCTGAGGGGGCTGCGGGTTTACCGCTCGGACGATGATCTCGCGCCGGAGGAGGCCGCACCTCCGCCAGGCGCAAGGAAATACTGGACCAGACGCGGTCTCGCGGATTGGCTGATCGCACTCGTCTCGGACGGAATCCCCACGATCATCGGTATCGATCATGGCTTCTCCTTCCCGATGCGCTATTTCGAACGACATCGCTTGGAGCCCGACTGGTCGTGCTTCCTCGAGGACTTCTGCGCCCATTGGCCCACCGATGCACCCAACACCTATGTCGATTTCATCCGCCACGGTGCCATGGGAGCAGGACGAGATCGGCAGGGCGAACGACGCTGGAGGCGCCTGACCGAAGAGGCCGCCGGGTCCGCGAAATCGGTCTTTCACTTCGACGTCCAGGAATCGGTGGCCAAATCCACACATGCCGGGATCCCATGGCTTCGTCACATCCGTGCCGCTCGGCCCGAGCTTCACTTCTGGCCCTTCGACGGCTGGTCGCCAGCGCCCCGAACCTCAGTAATTGCCGAGGTCTACCCGAGGCTCTGGAGCGCTGCTTACCCACTCGAGGGACGCAGCGCGGATCAGCACGACGCCTATTCGGTTGCCCGCTGGCTGCAGGAGGCGGATCGGGACGGTACCCTTCAAAGCGCGTTGCGGCCACCTGAGCCGCAACCGATCGCCACGACGGCTATGGTGGAAGGCTGGATCCTCGGAGTGGAGTGGTCTGAAGCGCCCAAGCTGAGCGCGAGGAGGACGAAGGTTAAATCGACCCCGCACCGCACAGTATCACTGGGAATCTCGGTCGAAGATCTTAGCCTACTGGAGTACGATCTTCCGGATCATTCTGGCGAGGACGGCCTGCACTACGGTTACAACGTCTACTTCCTGGAAGGCTCCGACGCTGAGGGCCTCGCGCGTGTTTCAGGGCTAGGCGAACAGGATTGGTTGCGGATCGGTCCGCTGGGTGCCAACGATGGCGAGGCCGAGCAGGACCGTTTGACTCGACCTCGGCCATATCTGTTCATCATCGCGCGGAAACGTCATACATGAAAGAACTGAGGATCGCTGGCCACGAACTACCTGCCGCCTTGCGGCAGGTTGTCGACTACCGGAAATCCGGCCTAAGTCTTAACCATGTTGTGGGTTGCCCGCTCGATTGCGGTTATTGTGTTCGGCATCTCTTCGACAACTTCGACATGAAAAAGCCTCACCTAGTCATGTCGGATGAAGAGGCTATTGCAACGCTGGTTGGCCACTGGGCATTCAGGGCGCACGGGACCCCCATCCAGATATTTAACCGTGCCACCGACCCCTTTCTCCCCACAGTCAAGGATCATCTCTTCCGCTGTCTGGAGAGCCTTGATGAGCGCGGACTGAGGAACCCCGTCCTAGTGATCACGCGATGGCACGTGCTGCCTGAGGACGTCGGGCGCTTGGCTCGCCTCAAGAATCTAAGAGTGACGGTGCTCGTAACTTGGTCCGGGATAGAGGATGCAAAGATTGAGCCTGTCGACTGCGCGATCGCCGAGGAATCCCTCCGGGTATTGGCGAACGGAAGGGGCCGGGTGCACTCGATCCTCTACTGGCGACCAATCGTGGCGGGGTTGAATGACGGAGATGAACACATCGCGAGGGCAAGGGAGCTTGCCGCGCTCGCCGATGCCACGGTGTTCACCGGGTTGTTCTATCGCAACGAGATCCGCGACTATTTCGAGTCCATCGGGGTGCCCGATCTCTATGACGATGTTGCGCGGCGCAAGATCCTTCCCAAGGCCGTCGAAGCGAAGATCATCGCAGCCTTTGATACTCTGCCAATCTTTCGGAAGACGTCCTGCGGTATCGCCTATGCCCATGGCATCCCAGACTACAATGGCCACTACGGAATTCGGGAAATCTGCGACATCTGCCCTTCGCGGCAATTGGAGGTTTGCAAAGATGCTCATCGTGTACCCGACGAAGCGGAAATCCATGCTCTGGCGCTGAAGGCAAGCCTATATACTGATCAGATCACTTGGGACGACCGAAGGATTGTGGTTGCCGAAAGTCAGGAACAGCAGCGATACTTCATGCAGCACTCTCTGAATTTCCAAGTTCATGACCGCAATCAACCGCATTACTACGGACGGCATGGGAAGGCTGACATCGGATGGACTTGAGCCGAGAGACCTTCTGGGCGGTCGACGTTGAGGGCAACGGCGCCACGCCACCGGAAATTGTCGAGATTGCAATTGTCGAAGTGCGCGACCTCATGCTGGAGCAACGCCGCTTGGAATGGCTCGTCAAACCCCAAGGGCAGATCTCGCCGCGGGTTACCCGTATACATGGCATCACCGATGAGGATGTAGCTCGGTCCCCCGACATCGAAGAGATTGCCGATGACATAATGACCTGGACCAGTGAGGGCAAGATTCTTGGCCACAACGTGAAGGTCGAGGTAGACGCGATTACGCGGGCAATTCCGGAGTGGCGACCGACGGTGGCCATCGACACGCTAAAGCTCGCCCGGATCGCCTTACCGGGACGAAGTTCCTACAGCCTCGAGAATTTGGGCAGCGATCTTGGCCTGAGCGAGATCGCGGCGCGGGAGAGCGGCAAGCGGCACCACTCGGCATTGTTCGATTCAATCCTGACAGGCCTGCTCTTCATCCGCCTAGTGTCCGAACTTCCCGAAGGCCGGAGGCAGTCGGTGCTTGCCAACTGCGACATTCTGAACTCCAATCAAGGAGAGCTGCGGCTGTGAAGCGACCCTTCAAAATCGGCGTGGCCGGCTCGCATTCCACAGGCAAGTCCACCTTAGTGAAGGCCCTCGGTGATCGTCTTGTGGGCCGGGGTCTCAAGGTGGGCCATGTCGATGATCTCGCGCGGCGCGCCCGTGACCTCGGGTTTCCGATCTTGCGCGATCACACCTTCGAAAGCACAATCTGGATCATGGCGGAGTGCATGAGGCAAGAGGCCGAGCAGTCCCGTTCCTGTGATGTCATCCTGGTCGACCGGCCCGTTCCTGATGCTCTCGGTTATCTGAATGCTGCACTCGCCGTCACCGGCAGGAAAATCGATCCAGCTCGGCTTCTAGAGCTCGAGAGCATAGCGCGCGCCCACATGGGCGAATACGACGTTCTCGTCGTTACCACCCTCGACACTTCGATACCGCTGGGACCAGGGCGGGATGACGATCCGTTATTCAGAAAAGCTGCGTCGGATGCTGTGGCGAGTTTGATCAACGAAGCCCGCCCGGATGCACTGTCGATGACTTCGGGCAATCCTGCAGAGATGATCGAAACGATACTCGGGAAACTCGAAATGCGTGCGTGATGGAAGTACGATCGACCAATTGGGATCTGCGCGGAAACGGGTGGATGAGAGTGCGACACGTTGCAAGGGCATAGAACGGAAGCACACGACTGATCACTGGATAACTGGCTCACCGAACTCGCGATGGGTCAACGTCCGCAAGCCTTTACGCGGCAGAATGAATCGCAGTTTCTTCTTTAAAGGCAAACCGTCGTGAAATACACACGCTGTCCCTCCGCGGGCCTCGCGATAGCTCTAGTGTGAGCAAGCTATCCTCTGGAAACGCTGGGCTGAGTTCAAGCTTGAGATATTCGAAGAGTTGACGGTCGTGCACTGCAATCATCACTTGCCGTCCATGCTCCTTGGAGAGCGTCCTCAACAGCGCTGAAAAATGGGCGATATGAACGTCATCCATGGATTGTACTGGATCGTCTAGGATCATCCATGGCAGTTCGTTAGGAACGCAGAGATGAAGCGCGATGAACAAGGTCAATGCAGCGGTATTGAGATTGCCGGCACTCAACATGGCACCCGGCGTTCCGCCCTCATTACCGCCATCTCGATGTTCTGTGACAAGCTTGGGTTGAATTTTCTGCGTGGATGCTTCTGGGATCGAGCATGCCCCGAAGCTGCCGCCCGAACCCGCGCCAAGGGGCAGTTGGCTCTCGCCCAGCTCGACCCGGACTTGAGCTATGGGTACGCCCAGCATCTCTCCTGCGATCTGGCCCAGGATCGCGTAACTGCCGGTCCCGATATCGGTCTGGTCGCTCTGCACCAGAAGGCTGCCATCTGCCTCGAGCCGCACCCGCGCTGCCGCCGGCATCAACATGTTGACCCGCGCTGCCGAGGCCACGCCCATGCCCACCCACCACTCGCCATCGCGGCTCATGCAGGGGCGCGGCTTGCGATTTTCCCAGCCGAATGCCCGCGCACCCTGATCCAGTGCCTCAACCAGCATACGCGAGGAATAGGGCCTGTCCTTGCCGGGCTGGCTGGCGGGCAGGTTGCGCTTGCGCAGCTCGACCGGATCGATCCCGGCCTTCTCGGCAAGCTCGTCCATCGCAGCTTCCCGCACTTGCATGCCCACGGCCTCGCCCGGTGCGCGCACCGAGCCCGAGGTCAGCCGGCTGATCCGGGCGATGTTCACCACAAGCTTGCGGTTCGCGCCGCCATACAGGAACTCGGTAGCTTGGGTGACAGGCTCGGCGAGTTTCTCATCGGGCAGATTCGATACCCATGCCTCATGCCCGAGCCCAGTCAGTCGTCCGTTGGTGTCGGCGGCAAGTCGCAGCCGTTGCCGCGTTTCCGAGCGACGCATGATGGTGGCAAAGACCTGCTGTCGGGTCAGGACGACACGCACTGGGCGTCCCAGTCCCCGCGCGGCGATGGCGGCAGCGATGGCATCATGCGAGATGCCCAGTTTCGATCCGAAGCCACCGCCGACATAGGGCGAGACGATGCGGACATTGCGCGGCGATATGCGCAGGGAATCCGCCAACTCCTTCACATTGTGCGAGATCATCTGAAAACTGCCCCAGAGGGTCAGCTCATTCCCCTGCCATTCTGCGATCGAGGCATGCGGCTCCATCGCGGCACTGGCATGGCCCTCTGTCGCATAGGTCAGATCGACGCAATGGGCGGCCTGGGCCATCGCCTCCTCGAGATCGCCCAGCACGACAGGTTTGCGGGCGGGGTGATATTCCGAGCTTTCCGGATCAAGGGGCACCTTTGGCGCGGATTCGTAGTCGATCCGCAAGGTGTGCGCCGCATGGCGGGCCTGCTCGAAGGTTTCGGCGACGACCAGCGCGACGGGCTGGCAGTAGTATTCCACCTCGCCCACGTTCTGCACCGGCGCCTGCCCTGCCGTCCCCTGTGCCGGGCGCCGCAGCATAAGCTTGTCGGCAAAAACTCCCAAAACGCCCGGCATCGACCGGATTTGGTCGTCATGCAGGCGTAACACCTTGCCCTGCGCAATCTTCGCCGTGACAAGCACCCCCTCGGCGCAGTTTTCCGGACGATATTCGGCGGCATAAGTGGCCGTCCCCGTTACCTTCAACGCTGCTTCCGGACGATCGAGCGGCTTGCCAATGATGCCCTGCCGGGTCTCGTCCCAATGCGCCGATATCGTTGCAAAATCATTCTGTTGATTGGCAGGGCGTGGATGAGGAAATGAGAGAAGATCAAGACGGCCCCCGGACACGAGGTGAGAACTTCCCCGGCTATCAGCATGAGGCGGGCGACAGAGCATTTGTCGTGGCACAGCACTTCAACGATTTCGTTCAAGAGCATCTGACATGCGCACGCATGATCTGTGCATTCCACAGATCATTCTGCACTTCATCAATAGCAGCTAACGTATCCTGCAGTTCATTGAAGACAAATGAGACGATTTCTGGCCACGGCAGCGATTTTTTCATGAAGGGATGGCTACTCCCCTACGGATTGGACCGCAATGAACTCGTGAACGAGGGTTTGGCCAGAGGACGATTACAAGTCACTTGAAAAGATAGTTTGAGGGGCCCTTGACCTGATCACTTTGCAACTGCCTCTCCACTACATCAAAGGCGAACCGACGTCCTACGGCGTGGTGTTCTTCACCTCGAGAGGCGATCTTTGCCAGAAGCAACCCGCACCTTCCCCAAGCAGGTTGGCTAAGAGTTCAATCTTCTGATGCGACTTTGCTGACGGACCAGGTCATCGGCGACAATCAGGCGTCCGTAGTGAGTAATCGGGCTCAACGCGGTTCTGCCCCCCTGACGTGCGCGGGGCGGCGATCCCGGACGCGAGGTCGGCGCCCAGCGCTGAGGCAATACAGGTATTCGCCTGTCTCTCCTCCCGCAGAAGAAAGGCTTTACCAGTACTGACATATTATCCGAGTGCCGCCTTGCCGAAGAACATCATCGCTGCAACGCTTGTCAGAACCAGCATCAGGCTGAACTGCAGGGAGGAGGCCTCGGCTACGAAGCCGATCATTGCAGGGCCGAGCAGAATGCCCGCATAGCCCATCGTCAGCACACGTGACAGCGAACGCCCGCCATCGGCGGCACCAAGGCGACCAGCCGTCGAAAAGATCAGCGGAATGATGTTCGACATACCCAGCCCGCAGAAGATCAGCGCCACAAAAGCGGCTAAAACACTGTCCGACAGCAACAAGCCCGCAAGCGAGACCGTCACCAGCATCGTTCCCAGCGCAAAGAGCCGCAACGGACCCAAGACCTGATTGACGCGGTCGCCCGCCAGCCGTCCCGTCAGCATGGCTGCAGCAAAGACACCGTAACCCGCTGCCCCCGTGCTTTCTGTTGTTCCCAATACGCGCACCAGATAGACCGCCGACCAGTCCATGATCGCACCCTCGGCTAGAAAGATCACGAAGGCGAGCAACCCGAGCCGTAACGCGCTCAGACCGGGCTTCGCAGCCGCGGACCGGTGGTCAATGGTCGCATTGTGGTCGGGCGCGGGAGACGTGCGCAGGAATGTCGCCGCGGCAATCGCGAGAATGATGCAGCCTGCGCCCAGAAGGATTGAGGAACTTCCCATTCCGCCCCGCGCCAACGCGGCATAGGCCATGGCCCCCGCCAGCGTGCCGCCGCTGAACATGGCGTGAAGCGTGGACATGATCGGCCGCTTGGCCCGCGCCTCGAGATCGGCAGCATGGCTGTTCATCGAGACATCGAGCGCGCCGAAGGCCGCGCCGCACAACCCCGCGATCACCATCGCCACGCCGAACTGGGCGGCCGTGGCGACCAAGGCAATCCCCATTCCGAAGAGGCCGACCGCAAGCGTGGCAAGGCGAGCGGCCCCGATGCGCGCGATCATCTGCGGCGTGCGGTTCATCGCGAGGATGGCACCCGCCGCATAGCACAGGAGTACAATGCCGATGCCGCTTTCGTCCAGCGCCGCGCGGCGACCCAGCGCGGGCAGGTTCGCGCCCCAGGTACCGATGCCGAAGCCACCGGCAAGAAAACACGCGCCAAGAGTGATCCGTGCCGTCGAATAGCCAGTCAATTCTTGTGCCTCAATGGATCAGATCTTCAAAGAGTCTCTTCATTTCGGCAGCCACTCGGAAACTGTCGTCCTGATGCTGTCTTCGGCAGAAAAGCTCGCCGCTCCACCACCCGACATAGCCAGTTGATTTCACCGCATCCACCCATTCGCGCAAGTTCAGCACGCCCTCACCCGTGGCCACGTCGCGCAGCACACCTTCGTCCGGAATGCCGCCAAAATGGGGGCGCGAGTCGCACAGATGGACGCCGTAGATCAGGTCCCTGTCGATCAACGCCACATCTTCCGGCCTGTCGCCCGACGCATAACAATGCCAGAAATCGACCACCATTTTCAGGTTCGGCCGCCCGGCACGGTCTAGCAGTTCAAGTTGGTCCGCTATCCTGTTCAGCGGGCACCATGCCAGCGCCTCGAAATAGAGAATTAGCCCCTTTTCAGCTGCCATGTCGGACAGACGGGCAAGATTGGCGGCGGTGATGCGCATCTGCTCGTCCCTGGTCAGCCCTAGGACGCCGCAATATCCATCCACCGCCTGCCCCGCCGCATGCGCACGGACCGCGGCCAGCGACACCGGCCCAGTGATCGCCTGCACCCCCTTTGCCCCGGCGATGTCCGCCAGCTGGAAGAGAGCCTCGGCCTCCTGCATCAGCGCCGCCTGATCCGCCCCGTGCCTCTCGATATCGAGGAGAAAGCCGATGCCCGGGATGTCGAATGGGCGCAGGCGTTCCGCGAGATCCGCCTCGGACCAGCCTGCGGCGAGGAAGGCGCGCATCTTCGCCGCCGAAAGCTCGATCCCGTCATAGCCAAGTTCGCGAGCGATCTTCAGGTCCATCGCCATGGTCGCGTCCCGTGCGACCAGGGAATGGAGGACAATTTTTTGGTCTGATGCGCTCACGATGGCCTCCTTTGCTTTACCACGGGCAACTCTCTGCCGCGCGCTCGGCTCGGGCAATTTCGCAGCACCGCTAATCATGACGCATTCTGGCGCATTCGAGGCGTCCATCTGCGTCAGGACAATTGAGCTTGCGAAATTGTGGCAAGGCAGCCGCATCCGCTTAACTCCGGTATCAGAGCGGAAAGGATGCACGGGATGACAGAGGCGGATTACATCATCGTCGGCGGCGGATCGACCGGTTGCGTCATGGCCTCGCGCCTCAGTGAGGATCAGGATGCCCAAGTCGTCCTGCTCGAGGAAGGACCGCGCGACCGCAATCCCTACATCCATATCCCTGGCGCCTATTACAAGACCGCGCAAGGCCCGCTCTTGAAGCGCATGCCGTGGGAGCCGACGGACGCCCAGAACCGCGAGGAACAGCCGACGATGGTTCAGGCCAGCGTGCTGGGCGGCGGCTCTTCGGTCAATGCGATGATCTATATCCGCGGCAATCCCGACGATTACGCGATGTGGGAGAGTCTTGGCGCGACCGGCTGGGGCTATGGCGATGTCCTGCCCTATTTCCGCAAGGCCGAAGCCAACAACCGCTTCTGCAACGAGGCGCATGGCATCGACGGGCCGCTCGGTGTCTCTGACATTGACCATATCCACCCCCTGACCCGCGCATGGCTGCAGGCCTGCCAGCAAAAGGGGCTTCCGCTGAACCCGGATTTCAACTCGGGCGATCAGGCGGGTTGCGGGCTTTACCAGATCACCGCGCGGAACGGGCGGCGCAGCAGCGCTGCGGTGGCATATCTGAGGCCCGCTAGGAAGCGGCGCAACCTGACGGTCACGACCGGGACAAGAGTCCAACGCATCCTGATCGAAAAGGGCCGCGCGGTAGGCGTCGAGTATGTCACGGGCGGCAATGTCCGGACCCTCCGTGCGCGACGCGAGGTCATTCTGTCGGCCGGGGCTATCAACACGCCAAAGCTACTGATGCTGTCGGGGATCGGGCCTGCCGAGGAACTCCGCCGCCACGGGATCGCGGTCACTCATGACCTGCCCGGCGTGGGCCAGAACCTTCAGGACCACATCGAGATCTCGCTGATTTACCAGTTGAACGGACCCCATAGCTACGACAAGTACAAGAAGCCGCATTGGAAGGCGCTGGCGGGCCTCAACTACCTGCTGTTCAAGGGCGGCCCGGCGGCGTCGAACCTGATCGAGGGCGGGGCGTTCTGGTGGGCCGATCGCGCCGAGAAACATCCCGACATGCAGTATTTCATGGTCGTCGGTGCCGGAATCGAGGAAGGGGTCGAGGCGGTACCCGGTGGCAATGGCTGCACCATCAACCTCGGTCAGATCCGCCCGCGCTCGCGCGGGGAGGTGCGGCTGACCGGCGCCGACCCGGCGATGCATCCGCGCGTGATCCCGAATTACTTCGGCGATCCCCAGGATCTGGAAACGATCACCGACGGCACGCTTTTTGCGTTGGAATTGATGGAGCAATCCGCCATCAGCCGCTATGTCGCGCGCCGCCAACTGCCCGAGGCGGGCCCCATCACCCGCCAGCAGGTGCGCCGGTTCTGCCAGACCGCGGCCCATGCCGCGCTGCATCCGGCGGGCACCTGCCGCGCGGGCCGCGACGACATGGCCGTGGTAGATCCCGAACTGCGCGTCCACGGCATCGACGGGCTGCGTGTCGCCGATGCCTCGATCATGCCGACACTGATCTCGGGCAATCCCAATGCGGTCTGCATCATGATCGGCGAAAAGCTCGCCGACATGATGCGCCGCGCCTGATCCCCAACGAGGAATGAGCACATGACCCTGAGACTGGTGGCCTTTGGCCTAGCGGCGCTGTCGGCCACGATGGCCGTGGCGGGCGAAGAAGCGGTGACCGTGGAGCGGGCCAACAAGCGGATCGCGGGCATCCTGAACCGGCCTGACGGCATCGAGAACCCGCCCATCGTGCTGATGCTGCACGGCTTCACCGGCTCAAAGAACGAATTCACCGTTGCGGGAACCGAGACGGGCCTTTTCACCCTGATGGCAGAGGAGCTCGCCAAGGCTGGAATCGCCTCGCTTCGGATCGATTTCGCCGGATCAGGCGAAAGTTCGGGAACGTGGGAGCAGACGACCTTCTCGGGGCAGATTGCCGATGCGGTCGATGCCTTCGACTATCTTCAGATCATGCCGGGTGTCGATGCCCACCGCATTGGCATATTGGGCTATAGTCAGGGCGGACTGGTCGGCGCGCATCTGGCGGCCGCCCGCCCCGAGACGCGTGCGGCGGTGCTCTGGGCACCTGTCGCCAATCCGATGGCGACCTATGCGACCATCATGGGCAAAGAGAAGGTGGCCGAGGGCCTTGCCGCCGCCAGCGACCAGCCCGTCACCGCCAGCCTGTCATGGGGTGGGGAGACCACGCTGAATGGAGCCTTCTTCCACGAATTGCCAGAGGCGTCGGCGGCGGGGGCGCTTGCATCATACTCCGGCCCGCTCCGGGTGATCGCCGGTCGGAACGAGACCATCGTTGCCCCACAACCCTATCCTGCGCAGCAATTGCTTCGCTATCACACGGGGATCGAGGACCTCGTCCTTCTCGATTCCGACCATGATTTCGGGGCCGGGACATCGGACGCGCTGGTCCGGGCCGAGCTTGCGCCGCAGACTGTCGAGTGGTTCCGCGACAACCTTTGACAAGGGCGGGCCCGACCAGGGCCCGCACCGTGATCAGACGGTGATCTCGATCAGGGTACCGTCGGGGGCGGCGATCGTCGCCTCGAAATAGCCGTCGCCGGTCCAGCGCGGCCCCGAGAGCAATAGCCCCATCGCGGCAAAGTCCCCGGCCTTGTCGCGAACCGCCTGCTCGCTGCCAAGGGCCAGCGCGACATGCGCCCAGCCCTCGGCTTCGGGCGGGGCCGCGACGATCCAGGGGCCCGTCATCAACTCGATCCGCGCCCCCTCGGGCAGGCTCAGGAAAACCGAGCGGAAGCCCGGCCGGTTGAGGCTGGTATATTCGGACGACGCCGCGGCGCCAAAATGCCGGCACCAGAATTCGGCTGCGCCCGCGAGGTCACGGGTCCATAGCGCGACATGCTCGATCCGCATCGCTCAGACCCCGGTGCTGTCGGCAAGGGCGCGGACGCGGGCGGCAGCCTCGGCCAGTCGCGCCTCGGGCAGGGAGCCATCGGCCACGGCGGAGAGGATGCGCGCGCGGATGTCCCGAAGGTCGTTCGCGGCCGACAGAAGCAGCAGGTCCGATCCCGCTGCCAGCGCCGCGACGGCCGCGCCTGCCACGTCCCGCTCGCCCCGCAGGGTGCCGATGGCGTCCAGATCGTCGCTGACAACCAGCCCGGCAAAGCCCATCCCGCGCAGAGCGGCAATGGTCGGGGCGGAGAGCGAGGACGGCATCACCGGGTCCATCCCCGGCACCAACGCAGGGCCGGTCATCATCGCCCGCGCGCCGGCATCGATTGCTGCACGCATCGGGATCATTCCCGGATCCAGATCCCCGGCCCTGCCGCTGACCGTCGCGACCTCGATAGCCGGGTCGCCGTCGATGTCGTGATGTCCAGGAAAATGCTTGGCGCAGACGACGACGCCCGCCTTCTCGACACCCCGGATAAATGCGGCGCCGATACGCGCAACTTGATCCGGATCGGTCCCAAGCGTTCGGCCCGTGAGCCACGGATTGCGGCCCGTTACTACGTCCAACACCGGGGACAAGAACATCGTCACCCTCATCCCGCGCGCAGCTGCGGCAATGTCGAAGGCGATGCACTCGATCTCTGCCGTAGAGGTCGAGTTCAGGTCAACCGGCAGTTCCGCGACCAGACCGTGAAGTCGGCAGATGCCTCCGGGTTCCTGATCCAATGCGATCAGCGCGGATCCGGCGCGGTCGCGGATCTGCTGGGTCAAGTTGCAAATGACATCGGCAGTCTCGGTTGCACGACGCGCCTCGGACATGGCGCGGCCGACATATTCGTCGCGAGTCTCGCCGATCAGAAAGGCGCGCCCGCCCTCGTCGAGAAACCGCGCCAAGGGATCAGTCAGGGTAAGATCGTCAATCGCGGGCAAGAGGACGGCATAAGCGTCAAAATTGGGGTTTGTCATGGGTATCCGTAGCAAAAGTAAGCGGGCCAAGCCCGTGGTTGCGCAAAGCCTCGTCAAGCGCTGTTCCTGCGGCGACGGATGAGGCGATGGCAGCGGCGACCTCGGGGCCGACCAGGGTCGTCAGCCCCGCGATCAGCGTCTGCGGGGCCGAGAGATGCGCGGCGCAGGCGGCAGGATCGGGGCGGATGCCCTCGACGCAGCGCCGGGCCAGGATGCGCGCGGCACTGGAGATCATGCCGATGCTGGTCAGCAGGCAATGCGCGATCAGCGGCTCGAAGGGATTGCGCTGCAACTGCCCCGACTGCGCGGCCATCCCGACCGAGGCATCGGCCCCGGCGACATGGATCGCTACTTGATTGATCATTTCCGGGATGACCGGGTTCATCTTGCCCTCAACCAGCGGCGAGCCGTGTTGCACGGCTGGCAGGATGATTTCACCCAGCCCCCCGCGCGGACCACAGGAGAGCAGGCGCAGGTCGCTGGCGATCTTGGACATGGTCAGCGCCAAACCGCGCAGCATGGCCGAGAATTGCACCAGATCGGCGGTGCTCCACGCGGCCGAGACCAGATCCTCGGCCCGGCGCAGCGGCAATTCGGTCAGGCGCTGCAATTCGGCAATCACCGCATCGGCAAATTCGGGCTGGGCGGTCAGGCCGCTGCCGACCATGGTGCCGCCGAGGTTCAGCCCGGCCAAAGCCTGCGAGGCGGGCGAGATCCGCGCGCCCTCTTGCCGCAGCGCGCTGCCGAATGCGGCAAATTCCTCACCCAAGGTCATCGGTACGGCGTCCTGCAGATGGGTGCGGGCAAGCTTCAGGATGCCCGCGAATTCCTGCCCCTTGGCGGCAAAGGCGTCCGCGAGATCCCGGATGGCCGCTTCCAGCCCCGGCGCGGCCTGCATCAAGGCGATGCGCAGTGCGGTGGCATGGACATCTGTCGTCGATTGTGACCGGTTCACATCGCGGACCGGGTGCAAATGCTCGTATTGGCCGCAGGCATGGCCCATCAGTTCCAGCCCGCGATTGGCGATGACCTCATTCATGTTCATATGGCTCGAGGTGCCGCCGCCGCCCTGAAACACGTCGACAATGAACTGGCCGGCATGCTGGCCCGCCATCAGCTCGTCACAGACCCGGCCGATCACCTCGGCCTTGCGCGCCGAAAGCTTTCCCAGACGGTGATTGGCCATCGCCGCCGCCTTCTTGGTCAGAGCCATGGCATGGATCAGGGGCGAAAGCGCCTCGATCTGCATGCCCGACACCGGGAAATTCTCGGCGGCGCGCAGCGTGTTGATCCCGTAAAGCGCCTCGCCCGGCAGCTTACGGCTGCCCAGCTCGTCCGTTTCGGTCCGGGTCCATGATCCTTCGGAGATCATCGCGAAACCTGTCAGCCCTGCGGGTGCAGTTCGACCGCGAGCCAGACCGAGTCGGTATCGGCATAGTAGCGGTGCCAGGGATAGGTCCACGCGCTCGGGCCGGTGACGCGGCAGAACGGGTCATGCGAATAGCCGATCGGCATCACAACATCCTCGTATAGCGTCGCGGCATCGCGTTCGCGGAACTTCTGCATCCGGCCAAGGCCGTGGATCTGGGTATGCACCTCAAGGAAGGGGTGCTCGTTATGGATGAAGCAGTCGGTATCGCCCGGCGACCACCACAGGTTCAGCTTCAGCTCGAACTGCTGCGGCGCCTCGGCGGTCTTGCGTTCATTGGTGAAGACATGGGCATCGGTCGTCACCATGCCGATGCTGTCCTGGGCCGAGATGAACAGCGGCGTGTCACGCGGAAAGCTCTTGATCCGGTTGCCAAGCCAGTCCCAGCCGCGAAACATGCAGCCGCCGAGATTGGTGGCCTGACGCACCTTGATGATCGCCGCGCGCTCGGCCGACATGATCGTCCCGCCCTTGAGCCAGGTCGATTTCCAAGCCGGGACGACGCCCGGATGGTCGGTGCCGGTCACCATGGGCTCGGGGCTCAGGTTGACGACGATGGCATCCTCGACGGCAAAATCGCGGGCGTTTTCAACAAGCTTCGCCAGAATGAAGTCATCGGCAAAGGCAAGGTCTCGAGTCTGGTTGTACATGGCGGGCGCCTTGATCGGGTTCTGTTGCACCCAAGACAGCACGGAACCATGGCGCAAACCATTGCGCGACAGATGTAAAACTGACGCAGACTGACGCGGAAAAATCCGCCCCCCGCGTCAGGCCGGTTTGATCATGTCGGGGCTTTCACCCAGATACTCGCGCGCCTCGCGCGGGATCGACGGGTCGTTCATGTCAAGCGTCGTCGTCGACTGCAATTCGGCCCGGCTCAGGAGCCCGGCCTTGCGATAATGCAGCACCGCCCGGGTCGAGAAGGGCTGGCGGAACATGGTCGCCGCCACCCCGCTGACGATGCCGAACATGAAGCGCTTCGAGCTGCGCTGGACATTCGAGAAGATGCCGAAGGTAAATTCGTTCCGCTGCACGGTCTCGAAGTCGATGGTGAAGACCCTGTCCTCCACCGGGAAGGTGAAACCGTGGTACTTGAAGATGTATTCGGTCCGGGCCGGATTGTCGTAGCTCGGAAAGCGTTCGATGTAATAATGGTTCAGAAAATCGCCGTTCTGGAAGATGCAGAAGGCCGAGCGCAGGATCTTGCGCGAATAGATCGAGGAATATTGGTAGCGGTCATAGCAGCCGACATATTCCCCCATGTCGATCTTGGTCGAGACGGCGACCGTGTCGAGAAAGCGCACGACCTGCGGCGCGCGGCGCAGATGGTCCAGCACGTCAAAGAAATTGCCGTCGACCAAAGCGCGGAAATGCTCATGCTCGGCGAAAAGCACGTCGGGGCCAAGGCCGAAGTAATTCGCGATGACACGGATATTGCCCGATGAGGGCATGTGCCGCCCGGAAAGATACTTGTTGAACTGCTGCCGGTTGATCCCAAGCTTGCGGCAGATCTGCGAGATCGACCCCTGCCGGTCGCAGAGCAGCCGCAGATTGGCAGCGAAATTGGTCATCTTGTCGTCACTGCCGGCCGTTTCACTCATCATCCCATGCCTTCGCACTCGGTGCGTCAGTTTGCGCCATGATTCATAGCGATGCGAAATTGCGACAAAATCGTCAAGCCCGCAGCATCAGGGAAAGTGAAATCAGACTTGCACCTGACCAAGATCGGTGCAGCCAACCAGACGGGGAATGCGATGAAACTTACCGGTGGCCAGGTCGTGGCAAAGGCGCTGAAGGATTACGGCGTGGAATATGTGGCGGGCGTTCCGGGCCACGGCATCTGGGCGCTGTTCGACGCCTTCCTGCAGGAAGGATCAGAGATTCCCTTCATCCAGGTCATGCATGAGCAAAGCGCCGTGCATATGGCGGATGGCTATTTCCGCGCCTCGGGGAAACCGATGGCCTGCTCGACCTCGGTCGGGCCGGGTGCGGCGAATACGATCATCGGCCTTGCCACCGCCTATTGCGACTCGACCGCGGTGTTCTACGTCTCGGGCTCGCCCCAGACCTACATGCAGGGCCACGGCACCATGCAGGAGCTGGAGCGCCAGCAGGACAATGCCTTCCCCCGCATTACCGAGCAGGTGACAAAACGGGCATGGCAGGCGCAATCGACCACGGCGCTGCCGACGATCATGCACCGCGCCTTCAACGAAATGCTGACCGGCCGCCCCGGCCCGGTCCATGTCGAGGTGCCGATGGATGTGCAGGTCGAGGCCGCAGATGTGACGATCCACCCGCTGGAGAAGCGGATGCCGCTGGGCGTCGCCCATCCCGACCCCCGCGCCATTCAGGCGGCGGTCGACCTGCTGCTGGGCGCGCGGCGTCCGGTCATCGTCGCCGGAGGCGGCGCGATCACTGCAAATGCCTCGGCCGAGTTGACCGCGTTGGCTGAACGGATCGGGGCCGCCGTTTCGATCACCTGGAACGGTAAGGGCGCGATAGCCGAAGACAATGAGCTTTTCATCGGTGCGGTCGGGCAGACCGGCACGACCTGCGGCAACAAGATCACCGCCTCGGCCGATGTTGTGATCTCGGTCGGTTGTCGCTTCACCGACTGGTCGGCCTCGTCCTATGCCAAGGGCGTCTCCTTCAGCTTCCCTCCCTCCAAGCTCATCCACATCGACCTTGACCCGCGCGAGATCGGTAAGACCTATCCGACCGAAGTCGGCATTGTCTCGGACGCCAAGATTGCGCTGGAGCAAATCCTTGCCGCGATCCCGGCCGAGGATGGCCAAAAGTTGCGGGCGCGGAATGCCGATTTCCATGCCGATGTCGCACAGGCCAAGGCCGATTGGCGCGCGCTGGTCGAGCCGCGCGAGTCTAGCCGCGAGACGCCCTTTACCTCGCAGCGGCCGCTGGTCGCGCTGCGCAAGGTACTGCCGCGCGACGGGATCGTCGTTGTCGGTTCGGGGAATACCCAAGGCTCCGTGAAGCAAAGCTTCCCGGTCTACCTGCCGCGCACGCATCTGACCTCGGGGTCCTACTCGCCGATGGGCTGGGCGGTTCCGGCGGCGATGGGCGCGAAGCTTGCCTGCCCCGATCAGAAGGTCGTGGCGATCGTCGGCGACGGCGATTTCATGATGTCGCTGCCGGAAATGGGCACGGCGGTCATGAACGGGATCAACGTGGTGTTCCTGGTGCTGAACAACCAGGGCTACATGTCGATCCGCGGTGGGCAGCGCAAGTTCATGGGCCGGCATGTCGCGTCGGAGTTCAACCGCCATGCCGGAAACGGCGAGCCCTATTCCGCCGATATCGCGGCCTCGGCCCGGGCCTTTGGGCTTGAGGCGTGGAAGGTCGAGAAGGACGACGATCTTGAACGCGCGCTGCAGGCGGCGCTGGACACCGAGGGACCGACGCTGGTCGAGGTGATCGTCTCGCGCGACGCGGCCGGACCCTTCGCGACCGGCTGGTGGGATTTCCCCTCGCCCGCCTATTACGAAAAAGAACAGGAAGCCTACGCCGAGATGCGCGCGAAAGAGCAGATGTTCTGACCTGCGCGGGGGCGGCGCGCCCGCCCCCGGCCTTCTTTTCTTCTCCCTTCCAGAAATCAGATCGGGTGGCCGCTGCGGCGCACCCCGTGAGGTAGATTTGCCATGATCCGGCATCTGAAAACCGCGCGCCTCAGCCAAGGCGACCAGACCGACCCGGCGGTGACCGAGGCTGTCGAAAAGCTGCTGGCACAGGTTGCGGAAGGCGGCGACAAGGCCGTCCGCGAACTCAGCATCAAATTCGACGGCCTCGACCGCGAGAGCTACCGCCTGACCGACGCCGAGATCGCCGCCTGCATCGACGGGTTGACCTGGCAGGAACGTCACGACCTCGACTTTGCGCAGGAGCAGATCCGCAATTTTGCGCAGGCGCAGCGCGACTCCATGTTGGATCTTGAGGTCGAGACGCTGCCGGGCATCATCCTCGGCCACCGGAACGTGCCGATCCGAAATGTCGGCTGCTATGTTCCGGGGGGTAAATATCCGCTGCTCGCCTCGGCCCATATGACGGTACTGACCGCGAAGGTCGCGGGTTGCGGGCGCGTCATTACCTGCGCGCCGCCGTTCAAGGGCAAGATCGCCGAGAAGATCGTCGCGGCGCAGGCATTGGCCGGGGCGGATGAAATCTATTGCCTTGGCGGCGTGCAGGCCATCGCGGCCATGGGCATCGGCACCGAGAGTATCGCGCCGGTCGATATGCTCGCCGGCCCCGGCAATGCCTTTGTGGCCGAGGCCAAGCGCCTACTTTTCGGACGCGTCGGCATCGACCTTTTCGCCGGTCCGACCGAGACGCTGGTCATTGCCGATGACACGGTCGATGGCGAGATCTGCGCAACCGACCTCTTGGGGCAGGCCGAGCACGGCGCGAACTCGCCCGCCGTGATGATCACCAATTCCGAGAAACTGGCGCGCGACACGTTGGCGCAGATCGACCGCCTGCTGGCGATCCTGCCCACCGCCGAGATCGCGCGGCAGGCGTGGCAGGATTATGGCGAGATCATCCTGTGCGACACGCTCGACGAGATGGTGGCCGAGGGCGACCGCGTCGCCTCGGAACATGTTCAGGTGATGACCGCGGACCCGGATTACTTCCTGAACAATCTGACGAATTACGGCGCGCTGTTCCTTGGGGCCCGCACCAATGTCGCCTTTGGCGACAAGGTTATCGGCACAAACCACACCCTGCCGACACTTAGGGCCGCGCGCTATACCGGCGGGCTTTGGGTCGGCAAGTTCCTGAAAACCTGCACCTATCAGAAGGTCCTGACTGACGAGGCCTCGGCCATGATCGGCGCCTATGCCTCGCGGCTCTGTCACATGGAGGGCTTCGTCGGCCATGCCGAGCAAGCCAATATCCGCGTCCGCCGCTACGGCAAGCGCAACGTCGGATACGGAGCCGCTGTCGATGCCTGAACCCATCACATCCCGAGACGCGCGGAACGCCGCCGGGCTTTCTCATCTCATCCAACACGGGGAATCCACCATGAGAAAACTGTCCTCCACCCTGATCACCAGCACGCTGGGTCTTGCCGCCGCGCTGCCGGCGCACGCCGAAACCAAGATCGAGGTGCTGCACCACTGGGTCTCGGAATCCGAAGTCGCGGCGCTGAACACCATCCGCGAGGCACTTGCCGCCAAAGGCTATGGCTGGCAGGACAGCGCCGTCGGCGGGATGTCCGGGGGCAACATGCAGCAGGCGCTGCGCTCGCGTCTCGCCGCAGGCAACCCGCCCGGCGCGATGCAGTTCATCGGCTGGGAGGGCATCGACTGGTCCTCCGAAGGCGTGATGCGCGATCTGAACGACCTCGACAAAGCCAATGGCTGGGAGGCGACGATCGCGCCCCAGGTGCTGCCCTTCGTCAAGAATGGCGAGAACCTGATCGCGGTGCCGATCAACATGCATCGCCAGAATTGGGTCTGGGCCAACAAGGCCGCCTTCGACAAGGCCGGGATCGCCGAACCGAAGACTTGGGCCGATCTGATCGCGGACGGCGATAAGCTGAAGGCCGTAGGGATCATCCCCCTCGCCATGGGTGACGAGCCCTGGCAGATTCAGGTGATCTTCGACGCGCTGGTCGCGGATATCGGGGGCCCCGATTTCTACCGCAAGGCACTGGTGGATCTGGACCCCGAGGCGCTCAACTCGGACACCATGAAGCAGGTCTTCGACACGCTGCGTCAGGTGCGGGGTCTGGTGGACGATGGCTTCAACGGTCGCGACTGGGCGGTGGCGACCGGCATGGTGATCGACGGGCAGGCCGCGATGCAGGTCATGGGCGACTGGGCCAAGGGCGAGTTTCTGGCCAAGGGCCTGAAGCCCGGCACCGACTTCCTGTGCTTTGCGACGCCGTCGGAGACACCCTCGTTCCAGTTCGTGATCGACAGCTTCGGCATGTTCAAGGTCTCGGACCCCGAAGTGTCGAAGGCTCAGGTAGCGCTGGCCGAGGTCGTCATGGACCCCAAGGTCCAACATGATTTCAACCTGATCAAGGGCTCGATCCCGGCGCGCACCGACCTTGGCGTCGACGATTTCGACGATTGCGCCAAGAAGGGCTTTGCGGAACGCGCGACCGCGATCGAAGGCAATGCGATGCTGGGCGGGGCGACACATGGCTTTGCGGCGCAGCCGCAATTCGCGGCCGTGTTCGGCGACGTCGCCGCCCAGTTCTTCGTCAACGAAATGTCCTCCGAGGACGCAGTGCAGTTGCTGGTCGATGGCATCGATAACGCCCGCTGATCCGCAGCCCGCTGATCTCAGGATCGGCGGGTCCACCCCCACCCCGCAGAGGATCGTCATGGCCCGAAGGAAAAGCATCGCGGACCGGTTCGCCGACTGGTTGCCGCGTCTGGTCATGGCCCCAAGCCTTTTCGCGGTCATCGTGGGGGTCTATCTCTTCATCGCCTGGACGGGCTGGATTTCGCTCTCGTCCTCCAAGATGGTACCGCAATACGATTTCGTCGGACTGGAGCAATATTATCGGCTCTGGGCCACGCCGCGCTGGCACACCGCCGTCGCGAACCTCTTCATCTTCTCGGCGCTGTTTCTGACCGTTACCATCGCAGTCGGGCTGCTCATGGCGATCCTTCTGGACCAGAACATCCGGGCCGAGGGCGCCCTGAGAGCGATCTACCTCTATCCAATGGCTTTGTCCTTCATCGTGACCGGCACCGCATGGAAATGGATCCTGAACCCCAATCTCGGGATCCAGAAGGTGGTGAACGGACTCGGCTGGGAAAGCTTTGTCTTCAACTGGATCACCCAACCCGATTTCGCAATCTATACCATCGTGATCGCGGCGGTCTGGCAAAGCTCGGGCTTCGCCATGGCGATCTTTCTGGCCGGGCTGCGCGGCATCGACAATTCGGTGATCAAGGCGGCGCAGATCGAGGGGGCATCCCTGCCCCGCATCTATGCCAGCATCATTGTGCCGATGCTGCGCCCGGCCTTCCTGTCGGTGATCGTGCTTCTCAGCTACATCTCGATCAAGAACTTCGACCTGGTTCTGGCGATGACCAATGGCGGTCCGGGCAGCGCGACCGAGGTGCCCTCGACCTTCATGTTCTCATCGGTCTTCCGGAGAAACCAGATGGGTGTCGGTGCCGCCAGCGCGATCATGATGCTGATGACCGTTGCCGCGATCATCGTCCCTTACCTTTATTCCGAGCTGAAGGAGGGTCGTGATGGCCATTGAATACGGCTCTGCGGCACGCTCGCGCATGATCGGGCGCATGATGATCTATGGCGGATTGATCGGGCTTGCGGGTTTCTACCTCATGCCGCTCTGGGTCATGGTCGTGACCTCGCTGAAACCGCTGGACGAGATCTATGGCGGCTCCTTTATCGGCCTGCCGAAAATCCTGACCTTTGAGGCCTGGGCCAAGGCGTGGAGCCAGGCCTGCATCGGCACCGCCTGCACAGGATTGAAGCCCTATTTCGTCAATTCGCTGATGATGGTCGTCCCGGCCGTCCTGCTTTCGACCGGGATCGGGGCGCTGAACGGCTATGTCCTGACGAAATGGCGCTTCAGGGGATCGAACCTGATCTTCGGATTGCTGCTCTTCGGTTGCTTCCTGCCGTTCCAAGCGGTGATCCTGCCGATGGCGCAGGTTCTGGGCGCACTGGGCCTGTCAGGGACGATCTCGGGCCTCGTGCTGGTCCATACCGTCTATGGCATCTGCTTCACGACGCTTTTCTTCCGCAACTACTTCGTAACCATCCCGGACGAGCTGACCAAGGCGGCGCAGATCGACGGTGCGGGCTTTCTCCGCATCTTCTTCTCGATCATGCTGCCAGCGGCGCTGCCGATCATGGTCGTGTCCTGCATCTGGCAGTTCACCCAGATCTGGAACGACTTCCTGTTCGGCGTCTCGTTCACCGCAGGCGAGTCCTCGCCCGTCACGGTCGCGCTGAACAACGTGGTTAACGTGACCATGGGCCGCAAGCAATACAATGTCGACATGGCCGCAGCCATGATCGCCGCCCTTCCCACCCTTTTCGTCTATGTCGTCGCGGGCCGCTATTTTGTCCGTGGACTGACTGCCGGCGCAGTGAAAGGCTGACCGATGGCTACTTTGGAAATAGATCGCGTCCGCAAGGCCTATGGCACGATGGAGGTGCTGAAGGAGGTCAGTATCTCGATCGGCAGCGGCGACTTCCTTGTCCTGCTCGGCCCGTCGGGCTGCGGGAAATCGACGCTGCTGAACATGATCGCGGGACTTGAAACCATTAGCGGGGGCGAGATCCGCATCGACGGCGAGACCGTCAACGACCTGTCGCCCAAGGACCGCGATATCGCGATGGTGTTCCAGTCCTATGCGCTTTACCCCACGATGACCGTGCGCCAGAACATCGAATTCGGCATGAAGATACGGGGCGTCCCGCCTGCCGAGCGCGAGCGCGCGACCCGCGACGCGGCCGAACTGCTACAGATGTCGCATCTCTTGGACCGCAAGCCCTCGCAACTGTCGGGGGGACAGCGCCAACGGGTCGCGATGGGCCGCGCGCTGGTGCGCCACCCCAAGCTCTTCCTGTTCGACGAGCCGCTGTCGAACCTTGACGCGAAGCTGCGGGTCGACATGCGGACCGAGATCAAGCGCCTGCATCAGCGCCTTGGCACCACTATCGTCTATGTGACGCATGACCAGATCGAGGCGATGACCCTTGCCACCCGCGTCGCGGTGATGAAGGACGGGATTGTCCAGCATCTGGACGAGCCGCAATCCGTCTATGACCGTCCGGCCAACGTCTATGTGGCGCGCTTTGTCGGCTCGCCCGCGATGAACATCATCCCCGGCAGATTGGTCGACGAACCGGGTGGTCCGGTGTTGGTCATGGACCAGCCGAACGGCGGCAAGTCACGGATATCGGGGGTGGCTATCAGCGACGCCGCTCGCCAGCGCTACTTGGGCCAGCCGGTACTAGTGGGTATCCGCCCCGAAGGCTTTTCGGTCGCGACGGACGCTCCCGATTGCGTCGAGGTGATGATCGAAGTGGTCGAGCCGACCGGTCCCGACACGCTGGCCAACTTCACCTTGGGCGGCGCCGATGTCATCGCGCGGCTCGCGCCCCTCGCCGTAAGTGCGGGGCAGACCGCACGGCTCGCGGTCGAGACCGCAAAGGTTGTTCTCTTCGACCCCACGACAGAACTGCGCATTGATTGAGGCACGCGAAATGACCACCGACAGCGACGTGATCATCATCGGCTCGGGCATCGGCGGCAGCACGCTGGCTTCGGCCATCGCGCCCTCGGGCGTCCGGGTCCTGATCCTCGAAAGGGGCGAATATCTGCCCGACAGCCCCGACGCGCGCGACGATGTCGCGATATTCGAGAAGGGCGTCTACCGATCCTCCGAGGAATGGACGGGCTCCGACGGGCAGAAATTCCTGCCCGGCAACTACTACTATGTCGGTGGCAATTCGAAATTCTACGGCGCGGTCATGTATCGCTACCGCGCAGAGGATTTCCGGCCAAGGCGGCATCTGCGCGGCAATTCCCCCGGCTGGGACATCTCCTATGCCGAGATGGAGCCCTGGTATGCCAAGGCCGAGGCGCTGTTCCGCGTGCGCGGGACGGCGGATCAGGACCCGACCGAGCCTCCCCGGTCGGGTCCTTTCCCCTACCCCGCCGTGCCGGATGAGCCTGCCCTGCGGCAGGTGCGCGAAAGGCTTAAGCGTGCTGGTGTCCATCCGGCAAGCCTGCCCCTTGCCATCGACATCGAGGCCTGGCTGGCACGGGGCAAAACGGGTTGGGACGCCTTCCCGAATACCGGCGGCGCGGGCAAGATCGACGCCGAGGTCGGCCCGCTGGCCGAGGCCCTGACGCATCCGAATGTCACGCTGATGACCGGGGCGCAGGTGACCCGCCTTGAAACCGACGAGTCGGGCAGCCGCATCACTGCCGCCATCTTCCGCCGGAACGGGCGCGAGGAGCGGCTGACGGCCCGCCATTTCGCCGTCGCCGCGGGTGCCGTGCAATCAGCGGCGCTTCTCCTGCGATCGACCAATGCCGCGCATCCAACAGGCCTCGGCAACCGCTCCGACCAGCTCGGGCGGAACTTCATGAACCACAATACCAGCGCGATGATCACGCTGAACCCACTGATCCGGAACGACTCCGTCTATCAGAAGACCCTGTGCTTCAACGATTTCTACAATGACGACCCCGAGGCGCATGCGCCACTCGGAAATGTCCAGCTCTTGGGTCGCATCACCGGCAATATCCTGAAGGCGCAGATCCCGGGCCTGCCGCGACCGCTCGCACGCCTCGTCGCCGACCGCGCCTTCGGCTGGTTCCTGACCAGCGAGGATCTGCCCAATCCCGACAGCCGCGTCCTTGTCCGGGGCGGGGATATCGTCGTCGACTGGCAGCGGTCCAACATGGACGCGCATCATATGCTTATCCGGCGCACCCGGCAGGTCATGCGACGGGCGGGCTTTCCGGTGACCCTGGTGCGCATCTTCGGCAACCGCACCACCTCGCATCAATGCGGCACGGCGCGGCTGGGCATTGATCCGGCCACCTCGGTTGTGGACCCCGATTGCCGCAGCCACGACATTGCGAACCTGTGGGTGACAGATGCCTCGGTGCTGCCGACTTCGGCGGCCGTCAACCCCGCGCTGACCATCGCGGCGCTCGCCCTTCGCGCAGGACAAGCGCTCGCGCACGACTGCCGCACTCGCCGCTCATCCTGTTGAGATAAGGAACGCCATCAAGACGTACGCCAACAATCTGAACGACGCGGCGAAGGAGCCATCCGCTGCAGGCATGTGGGGGTTGAGATTCTTCGACATCAGTCTCATCCCCTCCGCCAGTTATCCTTGTAAAAAAACAATAATCGGGCACAACAGATGATCTAGCCCGGATAATACCCGTCTAAACGTATAGCGGTAAAGGTACCTCAGGCCGGGACCACTTCGCCATAGACCATAAAGTGTCCACGCGGGCCAACTACGCTTAATTAGTGCTTGGTGGGTCAACCGACACCATACACAGTGTCGATATGTCTAGATGCGGCGGAACGGAAGGTCGCGACTCTCAAAACACTTGCATCGGCGTAGGTGTGGCCTCATCCACGGAATACTCCCTTCTGCGGCAACCGGAGGCAAGGTGCTGAAACCGCTACTCCTTCTTCTTGTGCTCTGCAGCCTGGGCGCTGTGGGCTATGCCAAGGTCATGGCGCGCCTTGCGCCGGGGACGCCGCCCGCAGCCGCCGCTCCGACCGAGCAGGCCGACCTCATCACCGTATCGAAGGCCGACCGACAGATGCATCTGCTACGCGACGGCAAGGTGATCCGCACCTACCGGATCTCGATGGGGTCCAATTGGGACCGGGGCCACAAGTACGCCGAAGGGGACGAGCGCACGCCCGAGGGGAGCTACGTGATCGACTGGCGCAACCCCCGCTCCATGGCACATCTGAGCCTGCATATCTCCTACCCGTCGCCCGAGGACCGTCAGACGGCGGAACGGGCCGGGCCCGATCCAGGCGGCAACATCATGATCCATGGCCTGCCGAACGGTTGGGGAGCGCTCGGCCCGGTGCATCACCTGATCGACTGGACCGACGGCTGCATTGCCGTCACCAATGCCGAGATGCGCGAAATCTGGTCGCTCGTCCCGAACGGCACACCGATCGAGATCGAGGGCTTGTAACGAAGCCCAGATCGCGGCAACCCCAGATGCGGTGCCGCGGTCGGGTCCCTGTCCTGCCCTCTCCGCCTGCTGGGTCCCAAACGCTGTCTTTCCGACACCCGATTTTCTGCGTCACTCGCCAAATGACCGCTTCCGGGAGCGACGCCGCGCAGCATGCGCCGCAGTCTAGCGACAGGAATGGGCCGACCGACAAGCATTGTAGCGGCCGGAGCACCGTCTACAAATCAATCCCTTCTGACAATGTGAGCGCATCTCATGATTGATGCCGAGATATCGAACTGTGCTGTCCATCTTGGTGTGGCCCAGCAGAAGCTGCACCGCCCGCAAATTTCCCGTATTTTTATAGATCTGCGCCACTTTCGTACGGCGCATCAAATGAGTGCCATACGGGCTTGGCTCCAATCCGATCGACATCACCCATTCACGCAGAATCCGCGCGTACTGCCGTGTCGACAGATGCGGGCTGTGGTGCAGGCGACTGGGCCACAGATAATCGAGGCCAATCATCTCCGGGTCGGCGATCCAGCACTCAAGGGATTGACGCGTTGTCTCAGTGTTTTCGAAGCGGACCGGCTTGCCGGTCTTGCTCTGGATGATCGATGCGCGCTCTTTCACTAGGCACAGGGCGAAAACATCGCGGACTTTGAGACAGACCAGGTCACAGTCTCGCAACTTGCTGTCGACGGCCAGATTGAACAGCGCCAGATCGCGTTTGTTGCCCGCCATTTCCAGACGAACGCGGATCGACCACATGTGCCTTGGCAGCAGCGGGCCCTGCATCCCCGGCCGGAAATCGCGCGGCAAGCCCATCAGGTATGACAAGCGTCGCTACAAACGCCGTAACAGGATCGAGATCATGTTCGGCCGTCTGAAGGATTGGCGAAGGGTTGCCACTCGCTACGAACGATCACCAAAGGTCTTTCTGTCAGCAGTCGCCCTCGCCGCTACCATCATGTTCTGGCTATGATCCTAGAACGAGTCCTGATCCAAGGGCGCGACCCGGCTTTTCCCCACCGTCGAGCCGGAAGGCCATGACCGTCAGAACAAAAAACGAAGACAGCGAGTTTCGCCCTTTAAGACGAGGCATCGGGGTTGTCTCAAACGTGCAGTTTCGGCTGACCAACATTGGGTGACAGGGCAAGAGGGGGCGGCCCAACTCCGTTGCAGGTGACGGCAGATCCGCCATCTGCCGATTATTCGCGCAGCGGACGATCCGCGTCTGAGCAACCTTGAAACTTTACCCTCGAGCCGCATTTTGCAGTTCTTCCCGAGAGGCGGCGCAGGATAGCCATTGGGTCAGCGCAGGGAGGGCAACCCCGCCCGATGAGACGCTCGGCCATCTGGCGGTGTTTCACCCTCTTCTTCTGGTTGGCGTGCCAAGTGTCATTGGCGATTTGGCAAGGCGCGTCCGGCACGAAGACGCCCGTCACATCGTCACGCTCCAACAGTGAGGGTTCGCGATGTGCGACAGATGTGGGAATAGCTATCACAACATGATGCAGGCCAGCCGCCGTGGCTTTCTGAAGGGTGGCGCGGCCGCGATGGCCAGCCTTGCCATACCGGCAGGTCTTCTGGCTCCAAAGCAGGCGGCAGCCGCCGGCCTGACGACGATCAAGGCGACCCATGGCGCGGGCCTGTGCAACCTCGGCATCTTCATCGCCAAGGAACGCCACCTGACCGAGGCCGACGGGGTCGAGCTGGATTTCGTGGTGACCCCGACCACCACCGACGTGGTGACGCTTTTCGGCGCGGGCATGGTCGATATCTCGGTCATCCCCTATTCGAACTTCATCACCCTGGTCGATGCCGGAGCGCCGGTGAAGATGATTGCCGGCGCCGGGGTCGAAGGGTGCATCCTGATCGGGGCCGAGGGCATCAAGTCCGCAGCAGACCTCAAGGGCAAGTCGATCGGCACCTTCCAGGCGGATACGCTTGAAGTCCTGGCCTACGACTACCTGGCCAAGGACGGTGTGGCCTTCGCGGATGTCGATGTGAAGTATTTCAACACCTCGCCCGAACTCGCGGCCGCCTTCATCAACGGCGCGATCGACGCGGTTTGCCATATCGAGCCCTATGCGACGCAATGCCTTGAGCAGCGTGCAGGCGCGACGATCCTCAGCGACGGGATCGACCTCTACGGCAAGGGCTATGCGGATTGCGTACTGGCGGCTCGCACGCCCCTTCTGGAAGAGAATCCCGCAGCGGTGAAGGCGGTGATCAAGGGCATGTTGACGGCTCAGCAGCAGTCCGAGCAGGATATCTCGAAGGCGCTCGAGGAGACTGCCGGGACCTATTACAAGTCATCGTTCGAGGCGCTGAAGCTTGCTCAGTCGCGCCAACCCGTCAAGATCGACCAGCGTGACAATGACCGCTTCTTCGCCGACCGCTCACAGTCGATGAAGGACATGGGCTATGTCCGCAACCTGCTTCCACCCGAGGCACTCGACTGGACACTGCTGAGCGAGGTGATTTCGGAGAATGCCGATCTCTATGCCTCGCTGAAGCTGAAGACGGCCTGACGAAAGGGATCTCTCATGACCGATGGAACCGTGGAAACGCGGCAGGACGGGGTGGGCCGGAACATGCAGCAGAAGCCCCGCAGCCCCGGCGCATGGATGCGCAAGGCCGAACCTGTGCTGTGGTCGCTGACATCGCTCGCGATTTTCGTCGGCCTGTGGGAGTTCGCGTGGTGGCGGGGCTGGGCAAATCCGCTGCTGCTGCCACCACCGCATATCTTCCTGGCGAACCTTCCAGACCAGTTTCGCTTCTTCGATCCGACCGGCGCGCGGGCTGGGGCACTGGGGCAAGGCGGTTCGATCTGGTCGGTCCTTGGCGTGATCGGCTGGACCGCGCTGCGGGTCACGGCTGGCCTGATCCTGGGCTTTGCGCTGTCACTGGCGACCGGACTTGCCATCCGTTACTTCCGCATTTTCGGCAAGCTCAGCCTGCCGCTGGTTACCATGCTTGCCCCGATCTCGCCCGTGGCATGGATCCCGGTCGCGGTCTTCGTCTTCGGGATCGGCAATCCGCCCGCGATCTTCCTTGTCTTCATCGCGATCTACTTCGTGATGACACTCGCGACGCTTTCACTGATCGACAGCGTACCCAAGAACTACATCCAGCTTGCCAAGATCATGGGCTGCTCCAAACGCCAGATCTATCGCCACGTCATCCTGCCCGCGATCCTGCCCGAGCTTTTCGTCACATTGCGGGTGAACCTTTTCGGCGCGTGGATGGTGGTCCTGATCGCCGAGGCCGTGGGCGTCGGATCCGGTCTGGGGCAGGTCACGATGATGGCACGCAACACGTTCAACGCCAGCCTTGTCTTCTTCACCATGACACTGATCGGCATCACCGGCTTCCTCTTCGACCAGGCGCTGCGCCTGATCCAGCGGAAGGTGCTGTGGTGGGTCGGTCCCGGAAATGCAGGAGGTCTTTGACCCATGCTTGGATTGTCGATCAAGAATGTCTCGAAAATCTGGAATGCGGACGGGCCTGACCCGGTCCCGGCGGTCAGCAACCTGACGCTGGATGTCGCACCGGGCGAATTCGTCGTGCTGCTTGGCCCCTCGGGCTGCGGGAAAAGCTCGCTTCTCTATATTGTCGCGGGGCTGGAAAAGCCGACTTCGGGGAATGCCAGTTTCGACGGAATCGAGATCACCGAACCCTCTCCCGATCGCAGCCTGATCTTTCAGGAAGCCTCGCTGTATCCGTGGCTGACGGTGCGGGATAACGTGACCTTCGGGCTGAAGATCGCGGGCCACCCGCCCGCGAAACGGACGGAGGCGGCGGAACGCCTGCTGAAGCTGGTCGGCCTTGCCAATTCCGGCGGCAAGCGCCCGCATGAATTGTCGGGCGGGATGCGGCAGCGCGCGGCGCTGGCACGGGCTCTGGCGATGCGGCCCCGGGTGCTGCTGATGGACGAACCCTTCGCCGCGCTCGACATCCAGACGCGGGCAAGAATGCAGCAGCATCTGCTGGACATCTGGGAGAGTTCGAAGGCCTCGGTCCTTCTCGTCACCCATTCCATCGACGAGGCGCTGGCACTGGCCGACCGCATCGTTGTCTTCACCTCTCGCCCCGGCCGCATCAAGGCCGAGATAACGCTCGACATGCCGCGCCCCCGCGACCTGCGCAGCCCGGAAATGATCGAATGCGCCCGCCGCTGCGAAGCGCTGCTGGCCGAAGAGGTCGAGAAAGCCTTCAGGGAACAGGAACTCGCATGAGCGTCGAAATCGTAACCGCGCGCTGGATCGTCACCGGCGCGCAGGATGAAACTACCCCCGTCATCCATGATGATGCGGCGCTGGCCAGCCGCGACGGCATCGTGCTGGCGGTCGGACCGGCGGCCGAGATCAAGGCCGCGTATCCCGAGGCGACCGTCACCGATTACCCGCACCATTTGATCATGCCGGGGTTGGTCAACAGCCACCATCACATCGGCCTGACGCCCCTGCAGCTTGGTTCGCCGGACTACGCGCTGGAGCTATGGTTCGCGGCGCGCCTTTCGATGCGCAAGCTGGACCCTTATCTCGACACGCTTTATTCGGCCTTCGAGATGATCTCCTCGGGGATAACCACTGTCCAGCACATCCAGGGCTGGGCGACCGGTGATTTGGGTGAGGTGCTGGGCGCGGCGCGGGGTGTCCTTGGTGCGTATGAGGCAGTGGGGATGCGCGCCTCCTACTGCTATGCTGTGCGCGAGCAGAACCGCTTCGTCTATGAGGCGGACGAGGATTTCTGCGCCCGCCTGCCCGCTGAGGCCAGTCGCGTCATGGCCGCGCATCTTGCCCGGCAGAAGATGAGCTTCGCCGATTTCATGACGCTCTATGACGAGCTGAAGGCCGGCAATCGCAATCCGCGCGCCCGCATCCAGCTTGCACCGGCGAACCTGCACTGGATGACGGATGACGGCCTGCTCGCCATCAAGGAGAAATCCGACGCCGAAGGCGTGCCGATGCACATGCATCTGCTCGAGACCGCCTATCAAAAGGAATATGCCCGCCGCCGCACCGGAACTACGGCGGTCAAGCACCTTGAAAAACTTGGCCTCCTGGGTCCGCAGCTGACCCTCGGCCACGGCGTCTGGATGACCGAGGAAGATATCGAGATCTGCGCAGGGACCGGCACCTGCATCTGCCACAACTGTTCCTCGAATTTCCGCCTGCGCTCCGGCGTCCTGCCGCTGATGGAATTGCAGCGGCGTGGCATGGTCGTCGGCATGGGCATCGACGAGGCCGGGATCAATGACGACCGAGACATGCTGCAGGAAATGCGGATGGCCCTGACCGTCCATCGCGGTCCCGGCATGGATCATTCTGCGGTGCCCACGCCAACGCAGGTGCTGCGCATGGCATCGGAACATGGCGCGCTGACGACCGCTTTCGGGGCCGAGATCGGCCGCCTTGACCCCGGTCGGCGGTTCGACGCGGTTGTCCTCGACTATTCCTCGGCCACCTGGCCATATCAGGACCCGGACATCGCGCCCCTCGACGCGCTGATCCACCGCGCCAAGACCAAGGACGTCCATGCGGTTCTGGTCGATGGCGAGGTGATCTATCGCGACGGCCAGTTCACACGGATTAACCGCGAAAGCATCCTAGCCCAGATCGCCGAGGCGCTGGCAAAGCCCCGCGATACGTCCGAGCAGGAGACGCATTGGTTGCGCGCGCAGGTCTTTGGCGAGGTCGAGAGGTTCTACGACGGCTACGTCCCGGCGGACACGCCCCGCATCCCCTTTCAGCAAGGCTCTTCCCGCGTCTGACGCGGCCAGGAAACCATCATGACAACGATAATCCGCAATGTGCGCCTGCTGGACCTCGACCGGCAGGAGGGCATGACCTCAACCTGCGACATCAGCATCACCGGGGGGCGCATCGCCGGGATTGGCGAGTGCCTTGCCATTCCCGAAGGCGCGAAACTGATCGAAGGAAACGGGAACCTGCTGATGCCGGGCCTTGTCAACGGTCACTTCCATTCGGCCGTGAACCACATGAAGGGGCGGCTGCCGTCGCTGCCGCTCGAAGTCTTCATGCTCTACGAATGCCCCGAGCTGGACGTGCTGCGACCGACCCCGCGCGAGGCCTATCTGCGCACCATGCTGGGCTGCATCGAGATGCTCAGATGCGGTACGACCTCGGTCCAGGATGACTGCTTCTTCGTGCCGCGCCCCGAACCCGAGATCATCGACGCCGTGGCGCAGGCCTATGTCGACAGCGGCATGCGGGCGCGTCTTGCGTTGGATCAGCCCGAGGTCAGCGAGCTGGAAAAGCTGCCCTATCTGCGCGAGTTGCTGCCCGACGACCTGCGTCCCGAGCTTGGCCGACCCTCGCCCACATCGCGAGATGACCTGCTGGGCCTCTACGATCATCTCCTGTCCCGATGGCACGGTGCGGCAGGCGGACGGATCAAGGCGGCGGCCTCATGCTCGGCACCACAGCGCGTCAGCCCCGAATACTTCGCGGCGCTTGACCAGTTAAGCCGTGACCACGATCTGCCCTTCTATGCCCATATGCTTGAAACCAAGTTGCAGCGTGTCTTCGGCCGCGAATGCCTGAACGGGCGTTCATTGGTCCGCCATACCGCCGATCTTGGGCTGCTGACGGAACGGATGAACGTGATCCATGCGATCTGGGTGGACGACGCCGACCTTGACCTGCTCGCGGAAAGCGGGGCGTCCGTGGCCCATAACCCGGTGTCGAACCTGCGCCTTGGCAGCGGCGTCATGCGCTGGCGCGCGATGCAGGACCGGGGCATTCCGATCTGCCTTGGCGTGGACGAGGCGATTGCGGACGACGCGGTCAACATGTGGTCGGTGATGAAGACCGCCGCCCTGATCCATTGCATCACCGAGACGGATTACGAACGCTGGCCGAACCCGCGCGAAATCCTGCGCGCCGCGACGACGGGCGGCGGTCATGCAATGCGCGAACCGATGCTGGGCCAGATCTCGGTCGGCGCCCCGGCCGACCTGAACCTGATCGATCTCGGCACCATCGCCTATGTGCCATTGAACGACCTGCCTCGCCAACTTGTCCACTGCGAATCCGGAACTTCCGTCCTGCTGACCATGGTCGCCGGTGAGGTCGTTCGCGATGGAAATGGGCTGACCCGGATCGACGAGGGTGCACTGCTCGCGGAAGCTCGCGAGATATTCGAGCGCAAAATCGGTCATATGGACGAGGCCGACCAAAGCGTGGCGCGATACCTGCCCTACTACCGCAAGATGTACGACCTTGCCTGCGAACAGGACGTGGAAATGGAACGTAGGGTGCCGCATGCCTTGGTCGAAGGGAACCGCGCGCCCACCCCATGGCACGTTGGCCGAAGTGCGGGTCGGCCGTATCAATAGTGCTGGCCAAGTAACGGTGTCAGATCAGCAGATCAATCCGTTCAACTCTATGGCAACGGACCCGCACTGACGCACCGGTTGGAGTCACAGATCGGTTTGGATCAGATTGCCGTCTCGAGCGATCATCCTGTTGCGCCACAAACGAACAGCGAAGCCATCAAGATCGTGCTGCTGCGCCCCTTCCCCGCCGTCCGGAAGTCGGAAGGTCGGATGGTGGTTCGTAATCAGGGTTCATCGGAGTTGAAACGCTGAAGGGGAAATTTTCGTGGTCGACCTGCGGTCGCCGCCCCTCAGTAGCCCCGGCACGGCTGCAGGACATGAATACCTCTGACGGTTCAGCAAATCTGACACCAGCAGCACAATTCGAAATGAAGGAATGGGATCCGCTCATAACCGCGGCGGATGCGATCGAAGCCAGTGGGGGAAGCTTATCCGCTATAAGCGGTTCGAATATTGAGTGCCATTCCGTCATCCCGCATGAGTCTGGGAAAAGTCATTCAGCACCATGAGGCGATCATGCCCCCCCATTCAGCCGACACCATTATCATCGGCGGCGGTACCGTCGGATTATGTGCTGCGGTCTACCTGCAGCGCTCGGGCAGGAATGTGATGGTGATCGATCCGCTCCCCTCTCCGGGGGGGGCGTCTTTCGGAAATGCCGGAATGATCAGCCCCGACACCGCCGTCCCGATCTCGCTGCCCGGGATGTTGCGCAAGGTCCCAGGCTGGCTGATGGACCCCATGGGTCCGCTGGTCGTTCGTCCCGCCTATTTCGCGAGAGCCTTTCCGTGGCTGATGAAATGGATATCGGCGGGGCGCTGGACAAACGTCCTCAATATTTCGGACGCCATGCGGAGCTTGCACAAGGACAGTTTTGCGTATTGGCGCGAGCTGGTGGGCGAGGCTTATGGCGATCTGATCCGCAATGACGGGCAGGTTCATTTGTGGGAAAGCGAGCATGAAAGCCTGACTGCCGCGCGCGAGCGGGAAATCCGCGAACGGCATGGCATCGAAGCACGAGCTTTGACACGCGATGAGATTTCCGACCTGTTCCCAGACATGGCCACAGGTCCGAAACGCGCGGTTTTCGTACCCGGCAATGGCTATACCGTCTCGCCGGCCCGCCTTGTGCGAAAGCTGGAAGAGATTTTTCTGAAGGGCGGCGGACAGCGCGTGCACGACCAGGTGGGGAAAGTCATCCCCGCTCCGGGCGGCCGGAACTTCACCGTGCTGACGGGCGTCGGAAACTTCACGGCCCCGAACGTGGTCGTTTGCGCCGGTGCGCATTCGGCACGGCTTCTTGAGCCGCTGGCTGTCTCGGTCCCGCTTGAGATCGAACGTGGCTATCACATCATGCTGCGCGATCATGGCCTGCGCGTCGGCACGACGCTTTCGAACAAAAGCCGCAGTTTCGGCCTGACTCCGATGGCCGATGGGTTGCGGGTCGCGGGCACGGTCGAGATATCGGGGCTGGACACCGTTCCGGACGAAAGGCGCGCCTTCATGCTGACGCGTCAATTGAAGCAGTCGTTTCCCTCGGTCAATGTCGAGAACCTGACCTTCTGGGCGGGAATGCGCCCCTCGCTGCCCGATAGCCTGCCGGTGATCGAGGAAAGCGCACGTCATCCGGGCCTGTTCCTCAATTTCGGCCACAGTCATTTCGGAATGACGGGGGGGCCGGGCAGCGGCCTGCTGTTGTCGCAGATCATGAACAGGGAAAAGCCTTTCACCGACCCTGCAGCCTATTCACTGCAGAGAAAAACCATCCGCTTGCTGAGCTGACCTTGTGGCCCGGCCGCCCGGCTGCAAGACTTGCCGGCGGAAGGCCGGTTTGTGCCTTGCAGACCCGGCAGCAGTCAGAATGGTAGGGGATGAGACGCCAACTCAGATTTCGACACATCGAAGGGCTTCAGGCTATTCTGTCCTCGGGGACGGCGACTGGCGCTGCTGCCATGATGAACGTCACGCAGCCCGCCGTGACGCAGCTGATCAAAGAGGCCGAGGACATCGTCGGTTACACGCTGTTCGACCGGCGTGGCGGCCGTCTTTCGCCTACCAACGAGGCGCGGCTTCTCTACGAGGAAATCCATCGCTGCTACACCGGGATCGAGCATATCAACGCCTTCTGCGACAAGTTGCGGGCGGAAAAGGGTCATTCTCTGGTTTTGGCCGCCGTGCCCAGTCTGGCGCTCTCCATTCTGCCAAAGGCACTCGCCTCGTATCACCGGCAGGACCGGGGCACCTATTTCAAGGTGATGCCACGGCATTCGAACGACGCACTTGAGCAGGTCGGATCGCAAAAGGGGGATATCGGCTTTGGCACGCGCGAGGTCAGGGTTCCGGGGATCACCTGCTCGCTCATCAGCAGTTTCCCCCTGCTGGCAGTACTGCCCGCCGGCCATGAACTGGCTGCCAAGGAACAGGTTGCGCTGGAGGACTTTCAGGGAGAGCGGTTTATCCGCATGTCGCCCAGCGAGGGCCTGAACGACGTCTTCACCGAGATGCTGGACGAACGCGGGATCGAACTGACACCGGTCGGTGAATCCCCGATGGCGACGGTCGGCTGCGCCCTGGTCGAAAGCGGCATCGGCATCACCGCCGTGGATCACTGCGCAGCCTATCTGTTCCTCGACCGCGACGTGGTCATCCGGCCCATCGCCCCCCGGATCACCTCCACCTATTACGCCTATTGGCTGACCCGGAACATCCGTGAGCGTGTCATCGATCGCTTCCTTGGCCACCTGCGGACCGAGGCTGCCCAATACGAGCAGCACTTGCAGGAATGGTTGCGCAAGGACGGCAGGCGCCTGCCCTGCGCGATCAGCCGGCCCGGCGACGCGTGACCAGATAATTCAGCAGCAGGACAAGGCAGGTCAGACCGATCAGGAAAGCCGACACCGCCGCGATTACCGGTTCGACCTCAAGGTGCAGGCTGTTCCAGATCCGGACCGGCATGGTCTGTTTGCGCGTCCCAGCCAGAAACAGGGAAATGATCAGCTCGTCGAATGACGCAAGAAACGAAAACAGCATTGAGGAGACGATGCTGGGATAGGTCAGCGGAATGATGATCCGCCGGAACAGATAAGCCTTGCTGGCCCCCAGGCCGACGGCAGCACGCTCGATGTTTGGATCGACCGATTTGACGCCCGCGATCATGATGATCAGCACGATCGGGACCGAGATCACCGAATGGCAGAAGGCCAGCCACACCATGTTGCCCATCAGCCCGATCTTGGCGGTCATGAAATACAGCGACACCGCGATAATGACCGACGGCGCGATGATCGGCATCAGCATGGTCGCAAGGAAAGCCTTCTTGAATCGAAAGCTTTTGCGAACGAAGGCATAGGCGGCCAGAAAGCCGATCGTAGTGGAGATCAGGCTCGACAGCACGGCCACGGTGGCGCTGATCGACATCGACCGGCGCCAGGCGGCATCGCCCAGAAAGGCCTCGAACCAGCGCAGAGAGTAGGATTCCGGCGGAAACGACAGGTAGCTCTCATTGCTGAAGGACAGCACCAGGACAATCGCAACGGGCGCGATCATCGCCACGCAGAAGATCCCGACGTAAACGCCAAGCAGACGCGAAAGAGCGAACATTCTCAGGCCCCCATCATCTTCTTGGAGTCCGTGACCCAGTAATAGACGAAATAGATCGCAAGCGTGACGACGAGCAGCTGGATCGACAGGATGGCCGCACTGGTCCAGTCGAACATGATCTCGACCGAACGCTGGATCAGCATGGCGGTCATGGTGTCCTGCGGTCCGCCCATCAGCGCGGGCGTGATGAAAAAGCCCACCGCAAGGATGAAGACGATCAGCGAGCCCGAGACGACGCCATGCGCCGTCAGGGGAAAGTAGATCCGGCGGAAGGCATAGAACCGGCCCGCCCCAAGGGATCGAGCCGCGCGCATGAACGATGGATCGACACTTTTCATGGCCGCAAACAGCGTCAGGATCATGTAGGGCAACAGGATATACGTCATGCCGACGATGACACCGAACCGGTTATAAAGAAGCGCAAGCGGCGCGTCGGTGATCCCCAGCGACATCAGCGTGTTGTTCACGACGCCGTTCCGCCCCAGCAGGATCATCCAGGAGTAGGTGCGCACGATCATGCTGGTGAAATAGGGCACCACGATGCAGAAGATGACCAGCGTGAAGCGGAAGCGGCCCGCCAGACAAAGATAGGCCGCAACCGGATAGGCGATCAGCAGCGCGCAGAGCGTGACGACCAGCGCGATCATGTTCGAGGTGATCATCGCACTGATGGCAGCGCGCGACCCCGCGGTCCGCACGAATGTCGCGGCGATTTCGGAAAGGCTGCCGATCTCGGCGATGCTGGTCCACAGGAACGAGATGATCGGGACGGCAAAGCCGAACAGGAACATCAAGATGACTGGACCCAGCAATAGTGAGGTCTCTAGCTTCGAACCGGAATTTCTCATCGCGTCAGGATCTTCGCGTCTGCCCTGTTCCAGTTCACGAAAACCGGCTGACCATGAGCATGGCGCGAGTCGTCGGAATTGGCACAGTCGATGACGAATCCCTCGGGACCGTCCCAGTCGATTTCGTATCGGGTGATATTGCCGAGGAATGCGATCTTCTCGACCCTGCCCGGCACGTGGCAGTACCCTGGCAGCGCTGCGCCAACCGAAAGCTTCAGGCGCTCGGGCCTCACGAATAAGGCACATTCCTCACCGGGCGAGGGCAACTCTCCTGCCCCATCGACGCCAAGTTTCAGCCCGGCGACCTCGACGGCGGCTTCTCCGTCCGCCAGCCGGGCCATCTTCCCCTCGATCACGTTCGCCTCTCCCAGAAACCGCGCGACGAAGCGTGAGCGGGGGCTCTCATAGACTTCAAGCGGCGGACCCATCTGCGCGATCGCACCGTTTGCCATGATCGCGATCCGGTCCGACATGTTCATCGCCTCTTCCTGGTCATGGGTGACATAGATAACAGTGAGGCCCAGGCGCCGTTGCAGTTCCTTGATCTCGATCTGCATGGCATAGCGCAGGTTCTTGTCCAGCGCGCCCAGTGGCTCGTCCATCAGCACGACGCCCGGCTCGAAAGAAATCGCGCGGGCGATGGCCACCCGTTGCTGCTGACCGCCCGAAAGCTCGCGCGCAAAGCGCCCGGCCAGATGCTCCATCTGAACCGCACGCAAGGCTTCGCGGACCTTTGCTTCGATTGTCTGACGCGGCAGCTTTCGGGCTCGCAGCGGAAATGCCACATTCTCGTAGACATTCAGATGCGGAAAGATGGCGTAGTTCTGGAATACCATGCCGAAGCCCCGCTCGCCCGGCCCCGTCCGCGAAATATCGACGCCGTCGACCGTAATGCTACCCGAGGATATGTCGGTAAATCCCGCCAGCATCATCAACGTCGTCGTCTTGCCCGACCCTGACGGACCAAGCAGCGAGAAGAACTCGCCGGGCCGGATATCGACGGTGAACCCGTCGACCACGGCCAGCTTGTTGTAAAGCTTGCTTACCGACTGGAAACTGATCTGGTTTCCCTTGAGTTCGACCATTCAGCTTCGACCTCTATTCCCGACAAAGGCACGGGCGACAATCTCGATAAGGCAGGCTTCGTCGACCATATCCGCGATGATGGTTGCCCGACTGGGAAAATTCTCAGGGAAATACTTGACGTAGACCTCGTTCATTCCGGCGAAGTCCGAGCGCCGCTTGAGATAGATCACGACCTCGTAGACATCGGCGAGCACGGCCTCCGCCCCCCCGATCGCCTGCTTCAGGTTCTCAAGCGTGCGGGTCGTCTGTTCGGTGATCCCGCCATCCACGGTCTTTCCCGTAGTCTGGTCGCGCGGCACCTGCACCGAGGTGATGTAGTCGCCAGCCTTCACCGTGCCGTTGACCGGGGCGCTTGAGGGCAGCAAGCCCGTCTTGACGATATCAAACATTTTCACGTCCCTTTCTGTTTATGCCGCAATCCAGGCGGACCAGCGATTGTTGACCTCGGCCCGGTTCTCTGCCCACCACTTGATGTCCCGTACGAAACCGCGGGAAATCGTGAACGGCGTCTTGGTGTCGGGGTCCAGTAGTTCGGGTGCAGTCGCCTCGTAAGCGAGCTTGTTGACAGGAACGGCCTTATAGTTGGAGAACCAGGCCTTCTGAATCTCGGGACTGGCGTTGAAGTCGATGAACTGCAGGGCAGCCTCTTTCATCGACGATCCCTTTGCGATGCCGATCGCCTGGCCCAGAACGGCATTCTGGTTCCATTGCAGCGCCACCGGCGCGCCGCTGTCGATGGCGACGCTGGCACGCGTGCTCCACAGGCTGGCAAGGTAGACCTCGCGATCGGCAAGCATCTGGGCCGAAAGCGCGCCGGTATCCCAGAATTTCGTCACCGCACCCTTGATGCGCGAAAGCGATGCAAATGCGCGATCGATATCCAGCGGGTAAAGATCCGCCACGGCCACCCCATCGGCCAGCAGCGCGAACTCCAGATCCGGCGCGCCGCTTGACATGTCGGGCATGGTGCGCGGACCCGCAAAGCGGTCGGCATCCCAGAAATCGGCCCAACTTTGGGGCGCCGTCTCGGCGGTGAACTTCTCGGTATTGTGTGCCATCACCATGGCGTAGTTGAACGAACCCGTGAAACTCGGATGGCGAACCGTCTCCTCGATATCGTCGGGGTTGGTGTGGCTGAACTTGCCATAGTCGATCTGCTCGAGTGCACCTTCGGCATCGAGTTGCAACAGGACATCGTCACCCGTGTCGATTGCATCGACCTCCATCTGGCCCGAGCGGTGCATCGCAAGCAGGCGCGCAGCCGTCGCCGGAACAGGGACGATGGTGACGCCGGTCAGCTTGCGGAATGGCTCGTAGACGATGGTCTGCCGCACATCATCAAAGACGCCGCCCGGCGTGCGGACGAGCATCTCGTTCGCGGCAGCGTGCGCCTGCGAGGACCAAACCCACGGCGCCGCCATGACCGCGCTGCCGGCACCGAGCGCGGACAGCACTGTTCGCCTTGTCACCTTGCTTTGCATCGACATCTTCGCTCCCCTGTTGTCCATCTGGCTTTGCTGCTTCAGGGAAGCTTATTCGGACACCCGCACCAGCAAAGAAGAGAACGACTTATGCCCTATAAGGCGAGTCCATTTTGGACCCTGTCGACAGGCGCTCTTCGGCCTGCCAAGCGGGGCTCTCAGGACCAAAGGTCCAGTTCAGACGAAAGCGGTGATGGCATTGACCCGCAACATGTGCGGGTGCCCTGCGAAGTTCCGTACGGGGGCAAAGCGCACTACGAACTCCGGACGGGAGTGGCTGAAACTCTGTGTATCTGACGCGGTCCATGCGGTTTCAGATACTCAAGCGCGATCGGACCACAAGCTCAGGCGGCCTCGAAGCGCCGGAAGGTCGCGGAAAGTCCCTCCTGGTCGCCTGGAGGGGATGCGCTCCTAAATGATCACCGCTGCGCGCTCATTCGGTTTCCATTGCCAGCACCAGCGACTTCAGGCGGGCCCCCACAGCGGTGAACGGGACACTGGACTTCCACAGAAGATCGATGCCGACCGTCCAGTCGGTCTTCGGATAAGCATTCAGGTTGATCTCGGTCAGCACACCCTGAAGGATGTCTTGCGTGACCAGGCGTCCGGGTACCGTGGCCCAACCAGCACCCTCGCGCAGCAATTCAAGCAAAGCGTTCTGGCTTTCGACGTGGATGCAGCGCGGTGACTTGAGGTACTCGCTGGTGGCAATCCTGTCGAACTGCCCCCGCAACGCCAGCCGCGTATGGTCCCGCAGATGCGAAAACCTGACATGGTCGCGATTGGCCAGCGGATGATCCGAGCGCACGACATTCGTCAGGGTGACGTTGCCGACCCTGATGAAGGACAGCTCCGACGGATAGTTGCCGCGAGCGCAACCCATGCCGAAATCGGCCGTGCCGTCGGCAACCGCACGCACGAGGTCGCTGGGGCAGATCACCGCAATCTGCAGACCAGCGAAGCGATCCTGAAGGTCTGCTAGCACGGGAACCAGCCTTCCGGCGGGCACCGCGTCCTCTACGGCGAGGGTCAGGCTGTGATTGCCGGATTCCAGCAAAAGCCCCGCCTGTTCACGCAGCGTATGGCAGTGGGACAGGATCGCCTCGACTTCCTGCAGCAGGGTCTCGCCCTCGACCGTCAATAGAGGATAGCGGCCGCTACGGTCGAACAATGCGACCCCCAGATCAATCTCCAGATCAGATATCGCTGTGCTGACCGCGGACTGAACTTTGCCCATTTTCCGGGCAGCTTCGGAAAAAGAGCGAGACTGTGCGGCTGTTTGAAACGCAACCAACTGATCAAGGCTGAACGCCATCCCCCACCTATCTGATTTTTAGATCGGTCCCAACTTGCGCCAACCGCGACCGCGGACCGACAACATCCGAAAACAAAGACTCAAAGTCGGATCGGATTCAACAGAGAGACCATGATGGAAAACACTCCCCACGAGGTGGACCGCAAATTGCCACCCGCGCAAACCTTCGCGCTTGGGCTTCAGCACGTGCTGGTCATGTATTCGGCATGCATCGTCGTTCCGCTGATCGTCGGAGCGGCGCTTGACCTGCCGCAGGACCAGCTGGCGGTCATCATTTGCGCCGACCTTTTTGCCGCGGGCCTGATCTCGATCATCCAGTCCCTTGGCCTGTTCGGTTTCGGGATCCGGCTGCCGGTGATGATGGGCGTCACCTTCGTCTCGATCGCACCCATCATCTCTATCGGTGCCAATCCCGAACTTGGTCTGCCCGGAGTTTACGGCGCAATCATCGTCTCGGGCATTTTCGGAATTGCGATCGCTCCGTTCTTCGGGCGCTTCCTGCGGTTCTTCCCGCCTGTTGTCACCGGTTCGGTGTTGCTGGTCATCGGTATCAGCCTGCTGAAGGTCGGCATCGAATGGTCGGCCGGGGGATCGCCACTGCTGCCCGACGGCACACCAAACCCCGACTTCGGCAAGCCCGTCTATCTGCTGATCTCGCTGTCCCAGCTTGTCCTGGTCCTCGTCCTGGTGAAGTTTGCCAAGGGCTTCATCGCGAATATCGCTGTCCTGATCAGCATTATTGCCGGCTATGCAGCCGCGGTGGCGCTGGGGGAAATCCACCTGACCGGCATGGATCAGGCGCCCTGGCTGCGCGTCGTGACCCCCTTCCCGTTCGGCGCGCCCACCTTCGATCTGGCCGCTTCGCTGGCGATGTGTCTGGTGATGGTCGTGACCCTGGTCGAATCCACCGGCATGTTCCTTGCGCTTGGCACGATCGTCGGACGGCCCACGACCAACAAGGCGCTTGTCCGCGGTCTCAGGGCGGACGGGATGGGTGCCGTGCTGGGTGGAGTGTTCAACGCTTTCCCATACACCTCCTTTTCGCAGAACATCGGTCTGGTCACCCTGACGGGCGTCAAAAGCCGCTTCGTCTGCGCGGCAGGCGGTTTCATTCTGCTGGCGATGGGACTCGTCCCAAAGCTGTCGCATGTCGTCGCCGCGACACCCCCTTTCGTCATGGGAAGCGCCGCCACCGTCATGTTCGCGATGGTTGCCATGATGGGCATCCGGATCATCGCCACGGATGACTTCAAGAAAAACTACAACACGGTGCTCATCGCGGCCGTCAGTGTTTCGGTCGGGGTCATTCCGCTGATGTCCCCGCAGTTCTTTGCGCAACTGCCGGGTTGGACGCATCTGTTCACCGAAAGCGGGGTGATCCTTACCACCTTCACCGCCATCGCGCTCAACATCGCCTTCAATGGACTGGGTGACGCCGAGCGCGCCCAGGCCGATGCGGCCGACGCCGCGCTCGCCGTCGAAGCCTAGAAATTTTCACAGAAATCGGAAACACCATGAACAATACCATTCTTCACGCCGACCATCTCGTCACCATGGATGCCACGAATACCGTGATCCGGGACGGTGCCATTCTGGTCGGTAGCGCGGGCCGGATCGACGATGTTGGCACCTTCGAACAGGTGCGCTCCCGTGCCCCGGATGCAGCCGTCAAAAGGCTTGCCAATCGCATCCTGATGCCTGGACTGGTCAATACGCACGCGCATTCAGGCATCCTGCGCGGCACGGCAGAAGGGCTACCGGTGTGGGAATGGCTGCAGAAGTTCATCGACCCCATGCACCGTGTCGTGAATGAATACGAGGCGCGCCTCGCCTCGGAACTTTGCTATTCCGAAGCGCTGCTGTCGGGCACCACGACCATCGTGGACATGTGGCGGCACATGCATGGCAGCGCCGAGGTTGCCCGGGATCTGGGCATCAGGGCCGTGCTGGTACCCTATGTCGGCGAGCATCCCGATCACGACTACTTCGAGACACTCTCGACGAACGAGGCCCTGATCCGCAAATGGCATGGCGGCGCCGACGGCCGCGTCAGCGTCTGGGTCGGGCTGGAACATCTTTTCTACGGCACTCCAGAGGCGTGGACCCGCGCGGCCCGGATAAGCCGCGAATATGGCGTCGGCTTTCACACGCACAGCAACGAAAGCCGCTTCGACGTGACCGAGACCGAACGCCGCTACGGCGTCCGCCCCATCGAGGCGCTGGAAAAGTTCGGTCTGCTGGACTGCCCGCGTATTTTGCTGGCGCATTGCGTCTGGCTGTCGAGTGAAGAGATCAAACTGCTGTCCCAGCATCCCGCGGGTGTGGCCCACAACCCCGTCAGCAACATGAAACTCGCAAGCGGCGCCGCGCCGGTGATCGAACTGCGCAAGATGGGCGTCCCGGTCGGGATTGGCACCGACGGGGAAAAAGAGAACAACAATCTCGACATGTTCGACGAGATGAAGGCTGCGTCTCTTCTTGCGAAGGTATCCACGCTTGACGCGGCGGCGCTGGACGCCTGGTCCGTGTGCCGGATGGCCACGATTGAAGGCGCCAGGGCAATCGGCTTGGAAGACCAGATCGGCTCGATCGAGATCGGCAAGCAGGCCGATATCATTGCCGTTCGTTCGAACATTCCGCGCCTGACGCCGCTCATCGGCGGCACCGACGGAAATATCCACCACAACCTCGTCCACGCTGTCCAAGGCGGAGATGTGGACATGACGATGGTCGCGGGCAAGATCCTCGTCGAAAATGGCGAGCTGCTGACCACCGATCTCGGACAGGTGATCTCGCGCGTCAATGCCGCGGCACCCCAACTGTTCAGTCGCCGAGACGAATGGCTCGCATCCAATTCGGCGGTCGCGGAAGTCACGGCGTGAATGAGAAAACGCCGGGGGCGGCGATCCTGTCGTCGCCCCCGGACCACAGGAGAACCAAAGTGCCATCCCAATTCCGTTTCCTATTGAACCACACCGAGATCAGCCTGAGCGCGGCGGGATCTCGGGATACGTTACTTGACTATCTTCGCCTGAGCCGCCGGCTGACGGGGACGAAGGAGGGTTGTGCCGAGGGTGATTGCGGCGCCTGCACGGTTCTGG
>NZ_JBMSED010000016.1:0-128456 GCF_049446195.1 Paracoccus sp. KR1-242 | reverse complement strand
AGACCTTCGCCGAGCAGAATATCGACGCCTATATCGGATACCGCGAATTCGCATATGACGACGAAACCGACGCAGACTACCAGGACATGAGCGCTTTCCTCATGGGAATGAGGTGGAAGTTCTGAGCATGCCCACGCCCTTGCCCGAGAATCCGGACCCCGCCGCCAGTACCGGCAGTCCCCCCGCCGCCCCGGATCGGATCGAACTGATCGAGGCGCGCGTCGTCGATCTTGTCATCCGCCTGATCCTGCTTGGGCTTTTCGCATACCTGTCGCTGGCCCTGATCCGGCCCTTCCTGGCGATCACCACCTGGGCGGTGATCCTTGCCGTCGCGCTGGCCCCGGTTCACGACTGGCTGACCCGGCTGTTGCAGGGGCATCGACGCCTTGCCGCGATGATCGTGACCCTTGCCGCGCTTTGCGTGGTGATCGGTCCGGTGGCGGCACTGACCAGCAATATGGTCGAATCCGTCCAAAGCCTTGTCGAACGGGCCAATTCCGGCCAATTGAAGCTCCCTCCCCCGCCTGCTCGGCTGGAGACACTGCCGCTGGTGGGTCAGCAGATCCACGACTTCTGGACCTCGGCCCGCGCCAACCTGGAAAGCGTCGTGCTGAGCTATCACCGTATCCTTGCCCCGATCGGGGCAAAGATGATCGCGCTCGTATCCCAGCTTGGCCTTGATCTGCTAAAATTCGTGCTTTCGATCGTGCTGGCCGGTTTGCTGCTGATCCCCGGCCCCCGTCTTGCGGGCTGGGGGCGCAGGATCGCGGCGCGCATCGTCGCCCCACGGGGTGAGCAGTTCGTGGACCTGGCCACCGTGACCGTCCGCAATGTCTCGCGCGGGGTAGTGGGGATCGCGCTGCTGCAAGGGATCCTGATCGGCGTCGTCCTGCAAGCAGCAGGGGTTCCCAGCGCGGGGCTGCTGGCGCTGATCATCCTGTTCCTGTGCATCCTGCAGATCGGGCCGGCCCTGATCGTCCTGCCGGTCCTGATCTGGAGTTGGCTGACAATGACCCCCGCGCAGGCCCTGTTACTGACTGTGGTTCTGGTGCCCCTGACCTTCATGGACAATGTTTTGAAGCCCATGCTGATGGGCCGCGGCCTGAGCACCCCGACACTGGTGATCTTCATGGGTGTCATCGGCGGAACGCTGAGCTTTGGGCTGATCGGGCTGTTCCTTGGCCCGGTCGTGCTGGCGGTCTTTCACGATCTGGTTTTGACTTGGCTGCAGCACGACCCCCATCATCCGGTGGAAAAGTCGTAAGGAGCAGCTTCAGCAGTCCAGCATGACCCCGGCCCGAAGCGTCTCGGCAGGGGCAAGCCCAACCATGCGATCCGCGGCACGCTCGGGCCGCAAGTTCAGCGCATTCGCCAAGTGACTCACCGGCTCGACGCAGGTATAGGCCCCGGCCGGATCGTGCAGAACCAGGTGCGACAACGGTTCCTCCGCCCGCAGCGTCAGCCGGCGACCATCCGACAACTCCATGTCGACCCGCGACCAGTCCGACAGATAGCGGGTCGTGGCTTCCGACTCTGTGACAGAGCCCCAGTTCCCGTCGGGCAGGAAATGCTCGTCCATCGCCCATTCGCGCGCGGCATCGCTGCGGACCGTTCGGCATTTTGTGAAATAGGGATGCCAGCCCAGACCGGCGGGCATGGTCGCATCGCCGTCATTGCGGATGGAAAGGACGAGTTCCAGCCCCACAGGGGTCAATTGGAACCTTTGCACCGCCGTGAAGGGAAAGGGCCAGGCGCCATCGCCCTTGTCGCTCAACCGAAGTTCGACCATATCCGGCCCCTGCTCGACAACCTGCCACGGCAGCTTGTGACCGTGGCCGTGAACGGTCGCGGCCTCATGCGGATGCAGAGGAAGCTGAACCTCGCGACCGTCCCATTTGAACCGTCCCTGAGAGATGCGGTTGTGAAACGGAAACAGGGGATAGGCGCCACCCTTGGGCCAGATCGTGGGATCGAATGTTTCGTCAACCCCTTGCAGCGGGTGCAGGATGTCCCGCCCCGCGCGGCTGAGTTCGCGGACGCGGCCACCCCATTCGGGCCGCAGCACCATCCGCAGGTCCCCCCTGCTTAATGTGACATCTTCCACAATCCGCCCCCCGGTCCCGAATTGCGCATCACCTTAAGACATTGAATCAGACTGTAAACCCGCTTGACGCGCACAGACCAACGGGCAAGCGACAGGTTATCGGCCGGGGCTGGTCAAGCGGTTTTCGATCCAGCGCACGACAAGGATCAGCGCTGTGTTGATCAGCAGATAGAAAATCCCGGCAATCGCGAAGATCTCGAAAATGGCGTAGGTCTGGCTCATCAGTCGTTTGGCGTGGCCAGTGATCTCAAGCACGGTGATGGTCGAGGCAAGGCTGGTGCCCTTGATGACCAGCACCATCTCGTTGCCATAGGCGGGAAGGGCCTGACGGATCGCCAACGGAAACTCGATCCGGCGAAACCGCAGAACGCGGGACATGCCCGCGGCCTTGGCCGCCTCGATCAGGCCGGTTGGGATCGACATCAGCCCACCACGCAGGATCTCGGACGTATAGGCGGCAGTGTTCAGCGCCAGCGCCATGATTGCACAATGCATGCCGCCGCCGACCACCCACCAAAGGACCGGGTTGTCGCGAACAAAATCGAACTGCCCCAGCCCGTAGTAAAACAGGAACAGCTGCACCAGAAGCGGCGTGCCGCGAAAGACGGCACTGTAATATTCGGCAAAGCCCGACAGGAGCCGGTTGCCAGAGACGCGCATGACCGCAAGCCCCAGTCCCAGACAAAAGCCGATAGCAAGCGAGATCGAAGCCAGCGTCAGGGTCGTCCCGACACCCTTGCCGATCGTCGTCACAGCGCGGTGAAGCAGGTCCCAATCCATCTCAGGCCCTTCCCTTCAGGACGAGCGCGCGTTCTGCACGCTTGAAGCCCACTTGGCTGACGAAGGTGATGGCAAGATAGACCGCACCAGCAACCAGGTAGAAGATAAAGGGACTGCGGGTCGAACCGGCGCCGACATAGGCCGTCCGCATGAGCTCCTGCAGACCCACGACCGAGATCAGCGCGGTATCCTTCATCGTCGCCTGCCAGACATTGTTCACGCCGGGCGCGGCGATACGCAGCATCTGCGGCAGGATGATGCGGCGGAAAATCCGCTTGCGAGGCATTCCCAGGGCCCGGGCGGCCTCAACATGTCCGGTCGGGATCGCCGCAAGCGCCCCTCGCACGACCTCGGTCGAATAAGAACCCGAGATTGCCCCGATGGCGATGATCCCGATCAGGAATGGATAGCCGGTTTCAGCAAGCCCGGCCCAGCCGAATGCGGTTCCGATCCTGGCGACGAACTCGACCGACGAAAAGAAAAGCAGGTAGATGATCAGAAGCTCGGGGACGCCCCGCACGACGGTCGTATAGATGTCGACCAGCCAGTTCAGCGGCTCCACGCGCGCCCATTTGATCAGGCCACAGGCGATCCCCGTCACAAGGCCCAGCAACATCGCACCGATGGCGACCAGGATCGTGATCCCGGCGCCGCGCAGGATCGCGCCGACCCAGCCGCCGTCCCAAAGCTGCATTAGCCCGAATTGCATTGATTTCGCCTGCCTGGATGGGTGGGTCGGGAAAGGCGGATTTCGCCTTTCCCTTCGTCAGTGGTTCATTTGCATTTCTGCGAGATGTCCAGTTTGAACCACTTCTCCGAAGCAGTTTTCAGGGTCCCATCCTCGCTCAGATCGCAAAGCGCCTGATTGATCCGGGCTTTCAGGTCACCCTCGTCCTTGCGGATGCCGATGCCCAGCCCCTTTCCGAGTGTCGCGTCCGACGCGGAATCGATCACCACATCGACAAGCTGGAAGTCAGCGGCCTCGGGCTTGGCAAGGAAGTCGTTCTGCGCCGAGGTATCGGCGAAAGACGTGTCCAGCCGGCCGCTCGACAGGTCGATCTGCATCTGATCGAGCGTGTCATAGGTCATCAACTGCGCGTCGGGCATGACCTTCTCGACATAGGCCGCATGGGTCGTGCCAGACTGCACGCCGACTCGCAGACCGCTCAGATCCTTCTTCAGCGTGTCGAAATCCTTGGCGGCCGCCAGCTCGGAGTCCTTCTTCGCCACGAACTGGTTGGGGAATTCCGCATAGCTGTTCGAGAAATCGATCTGCTTCTGGCGTTCATCCGTGATCGACATGCCAGAGATGATGATGTCGAACCGCTTGGCGTTCAGCGCCGGGATCAGACCGTCGAACGCCTGCACGACGAAGCGGCATTTCAGCTGCAGCTTTTCGCAGACCGCGTTGCCGACATCGGCGTCGAAGCCGGTCACGTTGCCATTGGCATCGGCCATCGAGAAGGGCGGATAGGCCCCTTCGGTCCCGATGACCAGTTCGCCTTCGGCGGCATGGGCAAGCGGGGAAAGTCCGCAGGCAAGAATGGCGGCAAGAGACAGGAGTTTCAGTTTCATGCTTGGTTCCCTTGGTTGGATGACGTCACATTCTTTCTTGTGTGATCGTGCGATTGCCGCGCCCGGGGCCGGGCTAGTTGCATCTGGCGAGGAACTGGCTCAGCCGTTCGGAACGCGGATTGGTAAATATCTGGTCGGGTGAGCCTTCCTCCTCGACCCGGCCCTGATGCAGGAACTTGACGTGATGCGAGACTTCACGCGCAAACTGCATCTCGTGGGTGACAAGGATCATGGTGTTCCCCTCTTCGGCAAGCTGGCGGATCACGCGCAGCACCTCGCCCACAAGCTCGGGATCAAGGGCCGAGGTCGGTTCGTCCAGCAAGATGACCTTGGGCCGCATCGCCAGCGTCCGCGCGATGGCCGCGCGCTGCTGCTGGCCGCCCGAAAGCTGGCCGGGAAAATGCGCGTGCTTGTCGGAAAGCCCGACTTTTTTCAGCAACTCATGCGCGCGCGCCCTAGCCTCGGACTTGGATTCCTTGAGGACATGGACAGGCGCCTCGATGATGTTGTCCAGGACGGACAAATGCGGCCACAGGTTGAAGTTCTGAAACACCATGCCGACCCGCGCACGGATGCGCTCGACCTGCTTCTGATCGGCGGGGATCGAGACGCCGTTCTTGCCGGGCTTCATGCGGATCTCTTCGCCGTCGATCAGGATGCGGCCACTTTTCGGCTGTTCAAGCAGGTTGATGCAGCGCAGGAAAGTCGACTTGCCGGACCCGGACGAGCCGATCATCGACACCACCTCGCCCGGTTGTGCGACCAGATCCACGCCCTTCAGAACTTCAAGCGCGTCATAGCTTTTGTGAAGGTCGTGGATTTCGACCGCCGGACGCCCGGATTGAGGGGTGGCAGCGACGGGACTGGCCGCCACGGCGCGTTTCGGGGCGCTGCCGCCCTTGGCGTCAAGATCGGCCAGCGCGCGGTCGAAATAAGACAGGCTGACCGCCAGGACCTGTGTCTGCCATCCCGGGTCGGCGGGAATGAAGGCGTGGCGTAGCCGGTCCTTGATCTGCTGCCCCTGGGCAGAGGCGACATCGCCATGCAGATGCAGCCAGTTGTCAGAGCGAACGGCATCGTTCACCTCTTCCCCCGGCAGGGTGCCGCATTCGATCACCAGCGGCAGAACGCGCGCCTGCGGCATCCCCTTGCGCACGGCATCCGACACATAGCCCGTCGCGGTCGCCGCAATACCGGTATCCGTAGTCTTGCCCGCGCCCGTCAGCACGACGGACATGGCGGGACCGAACAGGGTCTTGCCCCAGTCAAGCCCGGCATGGTTGTCAACCGCGACGGACAGCAACGCCGGATAGCCATAGGGGCCCGCCCCGGTGTGCAGGTCAAAGACGACCGCGTCTTCGACATCGGACGCGAAATCCGACAGGATGCGGTTCAGCGTCGCATTCGACCAGACAGGCCCGCTCCCACCAAAGAAAAGCCCGTCGGGATGGATGTACTGTCCCGCCTCAACGGTCGGGGCAAGTCCGGCATATCCGCCCGCCTGCTGCCTTGCCAGCTCATAGGCATCGCGCGCCCGCGCCCGATCAGGGCCGTCAAGGTCGGTGAATGTCAGGGCCGGATGGATCGCCGCATATCCCGGGTTTTCGGGCACAGGGCGCGACCAGTCGATGAAGTTCCGGTTCAGGTCGACATTGTCTTCGTTCACGCGACGAGACCAGGCCGTGCCCCAGGGGTTGACCAGATGGATCATCAGGACGGCCACATTCTCTGGCAGGTGCCACGGCGTGTGCCGGCGCATCCATGCAACCTGCGCGGCCGAGCCATACGCCCCCTCGACTCCATGCGTTCCGGAATTGACGATCAGCAGCTTGGTAGCGTTACGGTTGCCAATCAGGGCCACGTCGGTCGCAAGGGCCTCGGCATGGGGGCCGGGCAAGGGGTGGCGATATTCGGCCAGCTCCGCCCCGGCTGCCTTTGCGGCGTCCAGGAACTCGGCACGCATGGTCGGGTAATCAAGCGGCATGAAGGCCATGAAGTCGCTTCCCCTTGGTTGGGATTCGGAAAGACCCTGCAATTGATCCCGCGTTCCTACCGCCTGTTTTTTGACAGGTGCGGCATTCTGCGCCGGGTTGCAAGGTGGCCATGTCCTTACAGGTCCAGGACGACGCGTCCAGTAGGACGCGAGCAGCAGATCAGCACCTGGCCTGAGGGCGGTGGGTCCAGCGGATCCGAGAAATATTCAACCTCGCCTTCGGCAATACCACAGCGACAGGTGCTGCAGATCCCTTCTCGGCAACTGAAGTCGGGGTCCAGCCCCGCCCCCTCGGCCAGCTCAAGGATCGATCCCACCGCATCGGTCCAGGGTAGGGTCACGCCCGAGCGGGCAAAGACCACCTCGGTCGCACCAGCAACCGCCGGGGGCGAAGCCTGCCGCACAAGTTGATCGGGCAGCGCGCGCGCGTCCGGGTCGGTGATGAACTCCAGCTTCGACAACGAGTGCGGGGCACGGGTAGGCATTCGACGGTCGATTTGCGCCACCGGCGGGGGCGCATCGGCAAGCGCCGCAAGCGACCCTCCCTTGCCGAAAAATTCGTAGGCGATCCGCTTGGGGGCGATCCCCAGTCCGGTCAGCAGGCGCCACATCGCGACCATGAAAGGCGTCGGACCGCACAGATAGACGTCGTAGTCGTCAAGCGGCAGCAGCGATTGCAGAAGCGCGCGGTCGACGACACCCTCGGCGTCAAAGCGGCCCGTCGCGCGATCGCTTTCGGTCGGCGCGCGATATACGTTCCGCACGGTGATCCGCCCATCCGATGCTTCGGCCATTCCACGGACTTCGTTGCCAAGCGCGTGGACATCGCCGTTTTCGACGGCATGGAAGAACCAGGCACGGCGTGTGGTGTGCGCGAGCCGGTGCAGCATGGCAACCAGCGGGGTCAGCCCGACGCCGCCCGCCAGCAGCAGGACCGGGCGTTCGCTGGCCTCATCAAGACAGAAGCTGCCGCGCGGAGCCGCGATCTCGATGAAGTCGCCTTCTTCGACCGAGTCATGAAGCCAAGCCGAACCCGAACCCATTGGCTCACGCTTGACGCTGATCCGGTGATGATCCTCCCCCTCGGCCAGCGCGGACAGGGAATAGGTGCGCAGCACCGGTCCCTCGGCAAGGGGGATGCGCAGCGTCAGATACTGCCCCGGACGCATGTCCCAAAGCGGGCCGCCATCCTCGGGTTCCAGATGGAACGAGGTGATGACGCTGCTTTCCGGCAGCTTCCGCGCCACCCGGAACCGGCGAAAGGCTCCGGCCATGGTCACGCCCGCATCTTTTCATCGACCATGCGCTCTTCGGCAATCATCGCCTCAAGCTGGCGGCGGAAGCGCAACTGGCCTGCGTCGATCGACAGGTCGATATGGGGCGAGGTCTTGGTCGTCATGCCCACCTGAACCTCGTTCAGCACTGCCCGATCCTCCTCGAAGGCGTGGCGAACGTCCTCAGACATCATCCGCGACAGATCCTCGTCATCGGGGCGGATGTTGCGCAACTGGAACCAGTAATAGCGGGTCTCGGTCTCGGTCGTCGGGGTCATGAAGTTGTAGCTGTCCATGACGAAGGTCTTTTCGTCCAGCGTCCCATCAGGCCCACCGGTACCCGCAGGTGTGAACACGGCCCGGATCAGCGCATGGCTGGGATAGCGCACCTCATAATGTTGAAGCCGGTCGCAGTTCCCGTCGAACTCGACAATCTTCTTGTAGAAGGGCGCGGGTTCGACATCCATCATCCAGCGGTGAACGATGACGCCGTTGTCGGTGCGCGTCACCTTCAGCGGCGCGTCCTTGGTGGCGGCCTGGGCAAAGCTGCTTTCATGGACCCAGGCGACGTGGGTCGGGTCCAGCAGGTTGTCGCACATCAGCAGGTAGTTGCAGTGCAGTTCCATCGCGGCACCACGGTTGATGCCCCAGTCCGGACTGTCGAAGTTCGGAATGTCGATGATGTCGTCGGCATCGGCAATGGCGGCATTGCCCATCCAGATCCAGACAAGGCCATATTTCTCATGCACCGGATAGGGCCGGACCTTGGCCGCCGAGGGGATGCGCCCACCGCCCGGCGCCCAGACGCATTGACCGGCACAATCGAAGGTCAGACCGTGATAGCCACATTCGACATTGTCGCCCTTGATCCGGCCCTTGGAGAGAGGAAGCTTGCGATGCGGGCAGGCATCCTCGAGTGCGATCACTTCATCCTGGCTGTTGCGAAAGACGCAGATCTTCTCTCCCAGAACGACGATCTGCTGCAGGCTGCGCGTGACCTCATGGCTCCAGGCCGCAACGTACCAAGCGTTCTTCAGAAACATGGCTGCATCCTTCGTAGCTGTGTTTCGCCAAGCTTAGCGCCGGGCAGTCGCAGGATAAGCGCAGAAGGATTCGGCAATTGTTTAGTTTTCCTGCTGCATCTGGTCCCGCATCGGTTTTGTCATCTGCATCAGCCAGTTCAGGAACTGGCGCGCGACGGGCTGGTCCAGCGTGGTCTGGCCCCAACAGACGAAATAGGGATCGGGCAGATACAGCCGATCCTGCGACAGTCGGACCAGGCGTCCCGATGTCAGGTCGTCGCGGGCAAAGGACCATTGCGCCAGCACCGCGCCCTGCCCCGCCGCTGCGGCCTCCAACCCCATCCCCGAGGCGGAATAGACCGCGACATGGCGCAGCGGCGCGGGATCGCTGGCAAGCTGCCTTTTGAACCAGTCGCGCCAATGCGGCTCGGTCGTGTATTGCGCGCCCCAATCGATCCCGACCAGCGGCAGGCGCGACAACCCTTCGGCGGTCCGCGCCTCGGGGTGGCGGGCCAGGAAATCTGGCGATGCGGCTGGAAAGCAGTAATCCGTGAACAGCACCCGGGAATGGGTATAGCGCCGCCCGGCCTCACCATAGGTCAGTCTGAAGGTGTGCTCCAGCATGTGCGAATCCGGCTCAAGATCCTGTGCGATCAAACGCAGGGTGGAATCCTGCGCCGCGGTCTGAAATGCCGGAAGCAGCGGATTCAACCAGCGCTGCAACAGGGTCGGCAGGCACGAGATCGTCAGTTCCTGCGCCAGACGGTGTTCGGCGATATAGTCCTGCGCCAGCGCAAAGCGCCCGAACCCCTGCGAGATCAGTTCATGATACCCGCGCGCGGCCGGGGTCAGCGCGGCGCGTCGGCCGTCCTTGACCAGCAGGACCATGTCCAGATGCTCTTCCAGCAGGCGCAGTTGTTGGCTGACCGCGCCCGGCGTCACGTTCAGTTCCTGCGCCGTCGCATGGACCGTGCCGAGGCGTCCGAACACCTCGAAGATCTGCATCGCGCGCAAAGGGGGAAGCTGCGCCATGTGAACCCCCGCTCGCTGGTCGTTAGTTTAGCTGACCTGTCGCACCCGCAAGGCGAACTGGTTTGCCCGCCCCGAAGGCCTGCGTATAGCATCGGCAAAGCCTTAGGCAACAAGCCACTGCGGCAGAATGTCGCGCCTTTACCAAGAGGGAACGGGAATGAAGCAGGTCGTCATCATCGGCGCGGGGATCATCGGGGGTGCGATCGCCTTTGAAATGGCGAAGGCGGGCTGGCTCGTCACCGTGGTCGACAAGGCGCCCGAGGCTGGCTACGGCTCGACCTCAAATTCCTCGGCAGTGATCCGGATCAACTATTCGGTGATGGAGACCTGCGCCATGGCGTTGGAGGGGTGGACCTATTGGCGCGACTGGGCGGGCTATGTCGACCTCCCTGCCGATCGCCCGCTGGCAACCTATAGAGAAACCGGCTCGCTGGTCATCTATTCCGGCGAAGGCGCGGGGATGGTCCGGATCACCGACATCATGGACCGGATCGGCGGGGTTTATGATCGCGTCACGGCCAAAGGAATTCGCGCATATCTGGCGATGGCGGATCTGCAATCCTATGCCCCCGCGAAACGCCTCGACCATCCGGATTTCGGCGAACCAAACCCGGAACAGGTCGGCGGCGCGGTCTTTTTCCATCAGGCCGGGTATGTGAACGATCCGAAACTGGCGGCGCAAAATCTGCAATGGGCGGCCGAGGGCGCAGGAGCCCGCTTCCGTTTCCGCAGCAAGGTCGAGGGGATCGAGACCGCGGGGGAGCGCGTTTCGGGCGTCCGGCTTGCGGACGGGACCATCCTGCCTGCTGACGTGGTGGTGAATGCCGGCGGGCCGTGGTCAGCCGGCCTGAATCGCATGGCGGGCGTGACCGGCGACATGACCATCCGCAACCGCCCGAACCGCCAGGAGGTCGCTTATATCCCCGGGCCGGAGAACATGGATTATCGTCGCGACGGCATCGTGATCGCGGATCTGGATGCCGAGTTCTATGCCCGTCCCGATCCCGTTGGCATCTGCGTCGGCTCTACCGACCCGGCTTGCGACACGCATGAGTGGGTCGAAGACCCAGACGCGCTTGACACCCGCTTTACCGACCAGTGGACCACCATCGTCATGCGCGGCGCCATGCGCCTGCCCGAGATGCGCATCCCCGGACAGGCCAGCGGGCTGGTCGCACTTTACGACACATCCGATGACTGGCTGCCGATCTATGACAGGACGAGCATGCCGGGCTTTTACATGGCCTGCGGAACTTCCGGGAACCAGTTCAAGATGGCACCGGTGGTCGGCAAGCTGATGACCCATCTGATCACGGAAACCGAAGCGGGTCATGACCACGACGCGGCCCCCCTGTCCTTCCGCCTGGAGCGGACCGGAGGCCGCATCGATCTTGGAACCTACAGCCGCAAGCGCCGGGTCAATGCCCAGTCCAGCTTTTCGGTCATGGGCTAGGGGTCGTGCGCGCCTTCCTCAGACCGGGTCGCGCGCGATGGCGACGCCAAGCACGTCAAGCTGCGCCACCGCAGCCAAGGCAACACGCATCGAGGCGCCGGTGGCAATGCCGTCATCGACGGGGATGATCCGCCTGCCCGCCAGCGGTATCGGCGGGCCATTCTGCAAGCATATTTCGCGCTGCCGGGCCATATCTGCCAGCTGACGCCGGATGTCGGTCGCAAGATAGTCATTGGGCAAATCCTGCGCGGTCAGTCCCCGGTTCATCAGCACCTGGGGATTTGCACCATCGACCAGCTCACCGATGGCAAACTCGGGATAGCCACAAACCCCGAGTTCGCCCCGGATGCATCCGCGCCGGGGCAGGTCTCCGAATCCCAGTGTGTCCCGTCGATCATTCCCGTCGACCGCGGAATGGTGCTAGATGCGACCACAGCCCTGAACGGAGGACAGCATGAGTTTCGTGAGCATGAAGATCGCAGGCGACGCGCGCGGGGCCTCGGACGGCCGCGTGTTCCGGCGTCTGAACCCGGTCACCGGCGAGACCGCCAGCGAGGCTGCGGCTGCCAGCGCCGCCGATGCCTTCGCCGCTGCGGAAGGGGCAGCTGCGGCCATGCCCGCCTGGGCCGCGCTTGGCCCCAACGCCCGTCGCGCCGCGCTTCTGAAGGCAGCCGACGCGCTTGCCGCCCGAGGAGATGCCTTCGTCGCGGCGATGGCATCTGAAACCGGTGCGACAGAACCCTGGGCCCGTTTCAACGTCATGATCGCCGCGTCGATGCTGCGAGAGGCGGCGGCGCTGACCACGCAGGTCGCGGGCGAGGTGATCCCCTCGGACAAGCCCGGTTGCATTGCGATGGCGGTGCGCGAGCCTGCGGGCGTCTGCTTGGGCATCGCGCCATGGAACGCGCCCGTGATCCTGGGCGTCCGCGCGCTGGCGACGCCCTTGGCCTGTGGCAATGCGGTCGTGTTCAAGGCCTCGGAAATCTGCCCGCGCACCCATGCGCTGATCGTGGAGGCACTGGAAGAAGGCGGCCTGCCCTCCGGACTGGTCAGCCTTGTGACAAATGCACCCGAAGATGCCGCCGAGATCGTCGGCGCGCTGATCGATCACCCGGCCGTTCGTCGGATCAACTTCACCGGCTCGACCAAGGTGGGCCGGATCATCGCTGAGCGGGCCGCGCGTCAGTTGAAGCCGGTGCTTCTGGAACTGGGCGGCAAGGCACCCTTCGTGGTGCTGCAGGACGCCGATCTGGACGAAGCTGTGAAGGCCGCGATTTTCGGAGCGTTCTTCAACCAAGGCCAAATCTGCATGTCCACGGAGCGCATCATCCTTGCGCCCGAAATCGCGGATGACTTCGTGGCCCGTTTCGTCGCGCGCGCTGCCCAACTGAAGGCGGGAGACCCCCGCGAAGGCCAGGCCCCGCTTGGCGCGGTCGTCGACGCGCATACCGTCGAAAAGGTTACCGCACTGATCGAGGATGCGCGGACCAAGGGGGCGACGATCCACAGCGCCGGTGCCGCCCAGGGCGTACTGATGCCCGCGCAGGTCGTCGATATGGTGACAGCAGACATGCGCATTGCCACCGAGGAAAGCTTCGGCCCGGTGGTCGCCATCTTCCGCGCCAAGGACGAGGAAGACGCCGTCGCGATCGCCAACCGCACGGAATACGGGCTGTCGGCCGCCGTCTTCACCCGCGACATCGCGCGCGGGCTGACGGTCGCTCGCCGGATCAGGTCAGGCATCTGCCATATCAACGGCCCAACGGTACATGACGAGGCACAGATGCCCTTCGGTGGAACTCGCGATTCTGGCTACGGCCGCTTTGGTGGCAAGGCCGGGATTGCCGAATTCACCGAGCTGCGCTGGATCACCGTCGAAACCCAGCCCGGCCACTATCCGCTATAAGCACTGCCGCCGCCCGCCTGTGCTGGAAGAGCGATCCATGGCCCAAGCGCTTGAGCCGCCTTTTACACGAATGAATGCGGGGCCCGGATTTCGGGCCCCTGCGTTGCTTCGGGTAAGTCAGGCCGTGGCGGTCAGGCGCTCTTCCGTTTCGACCGGGGCCAGGCCGAAATGCTCTCGCAGCGTGCGGCCACGATATTCGGTCCGGAACAATCCCCGCTTCTGCAGGATCGGCACCACTTCCGAAGCGAAAAGTTCCAGCTGCTGATAGATGATCGGCGGCATCACGTTGAAGCCGTCGGCTGCCCGCGAGTCAAACCAGTCCTGAATGACGTCTGCAACGCGTTCGGGTGTGCCCGCCACCGTCAGGTGGCCGCGCGCCCCGGCCAGTCGCTGCAGCAATTGGCGCAGGGTCAGCCCCTCGGCCAACGCGGTTCTGGCGTAACCCGTCGCACGGCTTTTCGACGCTTCAACCTGGTTCGGGTCGGGGAAGTCCCCTGCCCTTAGCGGACGATCCAAGGGAACGGCCGTGAAGTCATGCCCCCCGAAGCGCGCGGAAAGGCGGGTCAGGCCGATTTCGGGCGCGGTCAGTGCATCCAGTTCCTCGAACACCCGATCAGCCTCGCCCTGGGTCGAGCCGATGGCGGCGCTGAGGCCGGGAAGAATCGCGATGTCCTGCGGGGGACGTCCGCGTGCAGCGGCGCGCGCCTTGATGTCGGTATAGAAGGCCTGCGCCGTATCCTTGGCCATATGGGCGGTAAAGATGACCTCGGCCCATTCGGAGGCGAAGGCACGGCCATCATCCGACTGACCGGCCTGCACATAGACCGGTCGCGCTTGCGGGCTGCCCGGCACATTCAGGGGGCCGCGCGTGCGGTGAAACGGACCACGATGGTTGATCGGATGGATCCGGCTATCGTCGGACCACACGCCACGGGCGCGGTCATCCAGCAGTGCTTCGGCTGGCCAACTGCGCCAAAGCCCGTCCACGGCCCGCATGAAATCCTCCGCCATGCGGTATCGCTCAGCATGGCCCGGCTCGGTGTCATAGCCGTAGTTCTGCCCCGCCTGCGGGGCCCAAGATGTGACGATGTTCCACCCGGCACGACCGTTCGACAGATGGTCCAACGTCGCGAATTGTCGCGCCAGGGTATAGGGAAGGCTGTAGGTCGTCGACGCCGTTCCGATCAGCCCGATGCGTTCGGTTACGGCCGCCAATGCGGAAAGCAGGGTAATCGGCTCCAGCGTCCCCGAAGCGACAAGCCCGCCAGAGGCAGGCGCGACCAGCGCGTCCGCCAGGAATACGGCATCCAGCTTCGCGTCCTCGGCGATCCGGGCCGCCTTGGCGTAAAGGGCAAGATCTGTCAGGCTTTCGGGGGCAGATCCGGGATGACGCCAGGCGCTTTCATGATGCCCGCGCGGCATGAGGAACAGATTCAGGTGCAATTCTCGGGTCATGAAGTGGCCTCAGACAAGATTGGTTTCCACCCCAAGGCTGGCAAGCAGCCGCAGGCGCAGATGTTCGAATTCGGGATGGCTGGTTCGGCGCGGATGGGACAGCGGGACAGCGTGGTCCTCGGCGATGGCGCCATCTCGCAGGACCAGGATACGGTCGGCCAGGAGAAGCGCCTCATCCACGTCATGGGTCACGAGGATCACCGTCGGGCGGCGGCGCTCAACCAACCGGAACAGCAACGCGTGCATCTTGAGCCGGGTCAGGGCGTCCAGCGCACCGAAGGGTTCATCCGCAAGCAGCAGGTCCGGGCTGCGCAGCAGCGAGCGGGCCAGCGCCGCGCGCTGCTTTTGCCCACCGGACAGGGTGCCCGGCCAAACCCTGGCCTTGTCGCCGATACCGACCGCCTCAAGCATTGCCTGCGCCTCGGGCACGGCGCGATCGTGGCGCAGCCCCAATGTCAGGTTGTCGATGACGCTGAGCCAGGGCAGTAACCGCGAATCCTGGAACAGGACCGAAACGCTTTGGGGCACGCTGTAGGTACCTCCGTGATCAGCGTCATCATCCAGCCCAGCCAGCGCCCGCAGCAGGGTCGTCTTGCCCGAACCGGATTCGCCCAGAAGTGCCACGAATTGCCCACGCGGGATGTCCAGCGTCACCCCGCCGAGAACCTCGCGCCCCTTGAAGGAGCGACTGAGATCGCGCGTGAAGACCGCCCCCTTGAAATCGTGGATGCTCATGATCCGATGGACCTCCGCCAAGACAGCGCGCGGGCCTCGACGACGCGAACAACCGCATCGGAAAGCAGGCCCAGCACGGCATAGATGAAGATGCCGACCACAATGATGTCGGTCTGCCCCCAGTCGCGTGCCCTATTCATCAGGTAGCCGATGCCGGTCTGGGTATTGATCAGTTCAAGAACCACAAGCGACGTCCAGCACAACGTCACCGCCAGCCGCAGGGACACAAAGAAGCCCGGCAAAGCGCCCGGCAGGGCAACCTTTCGGATGAACTCGGCCCGCGTCAGCCCCAGCGTGCGTGCAAGCTCGACATGCCCCATGTCGATGCCGCGCAGGGCCGCGTGAGTATTGATGTAGACAGGCACCAGGACCGCCGTGAAGATCAGGAAGACCTTCATTACCTCGCCAATTCCCAGCCACAGGATCACAAGCGGAATCAGGGCCAGTGTCGGAATCGCGCGCTTGACCTGGACCAACCCGTCAAGCAGCGCCTCTCCGGTCCGGGTCAGCCCCGCCGCCAGCGCAAGGACAAGACCTGCGACAACGCCCAGGAACAGCCCGGCATAGGCGCGTCCCGCCGAAGCCGCCAGATGCGGCAGCAGACTGCCATCGGCAATCATCGAGATCCCGGTCGCAACCGCCGTCGATGGGGCCGCGAGCGTATAGGGGGACAGCAGGCCAAAGCGGGATGCAGCCTCCCACAGTACCACAACCAGAAGCGGGCCCAGAAGCCGCGTACCGCGAGGCAGCTTGCCAGGGGCGAGCATCAGCGGCCGCTGGGGTGCTGGACGATCCTTGCGGATCACCATCGCCTCGATGCGTTCGGATGACATGTCGTTCATGGTGCCCCCGGGAATCAGCGTGCAGCCTTGATGACCGGATCAAAATCGGCCGTGAACGATCCCTTGGCGTCGAATGTTTCGGGCAGTTCGCCCGCCTGCGCCAGAATGTCGATGAGACGCTGGTGGTGCGGGATCCCCTCGACCGAGGTCTGAAACTGCATCAGCGATTGCGACGCCAGAATTGCCGCGGTGTCCTCCGGCGCGATGCGCTGGAATCCGGTGTAATAATCCTTGCCCCACTCATCGCGATTTTCATTGCTCCATTCAGCGGCACGGATGGTCGCGCCGAGGAATTCGGCAATCGCGGCATGCTTGGCGGGATCCGCCAGCGCATCGGGACGGGCATAGATATACCAGGTGCCGGGCAGAAGCTCGCGCTCTCTCGGGTCGGCAATTGTGCTGGCCCCGATTTGCTGCACCAGACGCGTGACATGCGGTTCCTGCAGCACCGCCACATCGACTGACTGGGTGCGGATCGCGTCAGGCAGGTCGGCCACCCGCAACGGGACAAGCGTCACGTCCTTCAGCGTCAGACCGGCGCGGTTCAGCGCCTCGATCAGGAAGACTTGGCGCCCGGAACCTTCGATATAGCTGACGCGCTTGCCACGAAGCTGGGCCAGATCGTCGATCTTCAGCCCCGTGCGCGCCACAAGGTGATATTCGGATTTCTCGCGCTGGACGGTCGCGATGATGGGAAGCAGCGTTCCCGACGCCCTTGCCTGGATCGGGGGCGTGTCGCCTACATAGGCGATATCAAGGGCCCCTGCCCGCATCGCTTCGAGGATCGCGGGACCACCTGCGAAATTCGGCAATTCAAGATCCGACGTGATCTTGTCATCTTCACCACTGGCATCGAGCAGGTTGCGGATGAACTCGCTTTGGTCCGCAACGACCAGCTTGGTCCCAGCGGGCACCGTACCGGCAAGCGCGCCACCGGCAAGGAACAATGTCGCTGCAAGTGTCGTAAGAAAAGTGGTTTGCGCTGGCATTTGTCCGTCCATATCGCTGTTTCGGAGAAGATAATTCTATCCGGACAGAGAAACTTCAATCTCGATAATTGTGATCGTGAATATTTGGGACAGCTCCTTCGCCGAGGGCAACGGAAAGAGATGATCGTTTTCTTGGGACGCTGCCTGGCAGCAGTCATTTTCCGAATCTCGCGCTTGGGGAGAGCTGGCAGCCACCAAACTCTGATCGAAGATGTCGCGGTCCGGGGCTGGCACCCGCGCTTTCTTTTCGGCTAGGATCGCAGGGCTATGAAACTTTCAGGGTTCAGACGCGGTCCATGTCTTCATTCCACAGCACCTTCCCCGCATCAGTGCAGACGGCTACGGTCCGCTCATGAAGCCGGGCGGCAGTTCCGGCCTTCATGCCGTTGTAGGTTTCATCCGCGCCACGATCATCGGAGGGCTGGTGTTCCTGCTGCCCTTCGGCATCATCCTGATGGTCGTCGAAAGGCTTTACGCAGCGGCAAAACCTTTGGGCCGCGGCATTCACGATACGATGTTCCCCGGATCACCGTCACATATCTGGCCAGTCGTCTTCGCCGTACTGATCCTTTTGTCAGTGGCCTTCGTGTCCGGCATTTTCGCACGCAGCGCCCCGGGACGCAGGATGTTTCACTGGCTAGAAGGGGCATTTCTGACGCGACTGCCGCCCTATACCATCTTGCGGCAAATGATCGAAGACTTCTCAGAAAGCGGCCAAAGCCTGTCTGTGGGTGAGGCAAACACCGTCGTGCTGGTCAGGTTCGACGACTACAGCTGCACCGCCTTCCTGATCGAACGACGGCCAAACCGTGAGGTCGTGGTATTCCTTCCCGGCGCGCCATCGGCAACATCCGGCAGCGTCGCTATCGTCAGCGCCGACCGGATCCAGGAAACCGACCTTACCCCGATCGAGGTCATGCGCAGCATGCGTCGGCTGGGTCTTGGTCTGAACATTCGCTAGCCCTTCTGGACCTTGGTTCCATTGTGTTCTCGCTTCCGGCCCGGCTGTCGGTTGGTTGGTGCATGTCGAGGAGCTGGTTGATTGGCGTCGATTTGCTTGGCCTTGGCAGGCCGGCGCTGATCAGACCGAGGGGCTGAGCTGCGTATGATGGGTGCGCGATTGACGAACGGCATCTTGAGAAGATCAAGATCCCGCTCGCCCAAATCATATTTATCCGCATAATTAGCGACATGTGCGGATCACTATCGAGGACGGCCAAGTGTGGCTTCCCCGCGGGGAAGACTACTCAAGGCTCTCGAGCATAGTTCTCACCGCTGCCTCAAGCTTTCTACGATCCACGGCTGAGAAGTCGCGCGGCAGTCGAACCTCAAGCCTTCCATTTGCTGCGGTGCATTTCGCGCTGCCTTGGGGTCGCTGGATCTGGAAAGTCGTTCGCGCCTTGGCGGCCGGCGCGGGTGCCGATTTCGGCTCCGGTGGAGTTCCCTCTGCCAGCGCCCCCTGCCCCGCATAGCGCCGCAGAACGTCCAACTCGTCCGATACGCCGCGCGCGTCCCACCCATCCAGTTCCGCCCGGATCGCGGGAGCGGCCGCAGGAATTTCGTCAAGCTTTTGTGCCAGCGCCAGCCCAAGGGCGCGCGGTATTTGCGAAGCATGCAGAAGGCTGTCACCCAGCGCCTCCATCAACCGGATGAAGTTCCGGATATAGCTGCGCTTCTGATAACCGGCCGAGCGGAAAAGGATCGCAACGGCCTTCTCGGGGTCTCCTTCCGCGGTCTGCGGATCGGCGGCATAGCGGATCGCAAGCTGTGCCATCTCGGCAAAGGAGATGTCCTTGCGGACCATATTCTCGTCAACCATCCTGCGGTAAAGCTGTTCGAGCTCGTCACCTCGGGCTGCAATCCCGGCCGGGATCCGCCCCCAAGCCGCGACATCGCCCGTCTCGACCAGCAATGCGCGATAGGCCGACAGGCGGCGCCACCCTTGGATCAACTCATACCGCCCCCCCGCCGCAGGCTCGACGCGGATGGGGTTGGAAAGGCCGATTTCGCGGATGGACTGGATCAGTTCCTTCAACTCATCGTCTTCCCCTGGCGCGCGATCGCGCGTGAGTTTCAGGGCATCAATGGCGTCCAGATCGATGAGGTCGGTGATCAGTCCGGCGCGCTTCAAGCGGACATGTTCTTGCGCCAGGGCGTCATTTTCTGCCCGAATCTCCGCTTCAACACGCGAGCGCTCGCGACTTGACTCTGCGGTTTCGGCGATCGCGGTTGCCATCGGACCCCGGCGGACATCTTTCTCCTCCGCCTCGACCTTCCCTGCGGGGAAGCTCTCGACGGCTTCATCCGGCATGTCGATGTCAAACATGCGACGCTTCCGGCTCATGCCTGATCCTCCAGATTGGCCCACGCAGCGATGGTGTGGTTGCGGAATTCCTCATAGGCTTGATCAAAGGTCGCCCTCGCCCGGCGCCAGGTGCCACGCGTCATCTCGCGGTAGTCGATCTCATAGATCGATGAGAGGAAGCGCCCCGACTGCTCGACGGCGCGGGTCAGTTCGATCGGATGCTCGGCCATGCGTCCGGCAAAGACCTGCTTGAAGGCCACCATCATGGCCTGATGCAACTCGTTCGAGGGCTCAAAGCGCGTCATCAGAAAGCGAATATCAAGAAAGGCCTTCGGCAGACGGATCTTCCCCGTGGGGAAGTTCTCGAACCCGTGCGACAGATCCTCAAGTGCCTCGGAAAGCTGCCCGATGAAACTGGTCGTCGAATCGTATTCCCAGTAGCCCGGCCCCGACGGGATATAGAGCATGTCTGCAGCAAAGACGGCGTTCATTGACTGGTAGCCGATTGCTGGAGGGCAATCGAACAGAATAAGGTCATAGGCATCGTCCGCCAGAGCGTCCAGAAAGCGTGACACCGCACCAAAGAAGGTCCATTCCGGGTTCAGGTGTCGGTATTGCGCGCTCGCAAATTCGACGAAGGCAGCGTTGGCGCAACTGGGCACGATATCGATGGTCGGCCAAGCGGTCGACTTGATGAAGTCTGCAGGTCGCAAGGTCCCAAGCCCCATGTCCCGGATCGACGCCGGCAGCTTCCGACGGGGCAGGGCGGTGCCAGTCTCCGCACCCGCAGCGGCAGCATTCATACGATCCGTCTCGCGCTCAAGATCACGAGCCATGATTCCCCAGACGGTGTGATCCTCACCGACGTCGGTAAGTCCCATCGAGTGGGACAGCGTCGCCTGGGGATCAAAGTCGACGACCAAGACGCGATACCCGTCCAGCGCAGCGGCATGAGCAAAATGCAAAGCCACAGTTGATTTCCCGGCACCGCCCTTGAAGTTCGCGATCGCCGCGCGGAAAGCGCGCTTCCCCTCGGGCCTGGGCGGCATCAGCGTCTTGCGATTAATCTTGATACGCCGACGCAGTTCATTCACCTCCTCAAGCGAGAACCAGCGCTGACGACCATCCTCTTCAACTTCCCCGAGGGGAAGGTTCGGATCTGCCGCCAGCTTGCCCCGGAACGTCGACTGGTTGATGCGGAAGATCAGTTCCGACACCTCCCAGCTGGAGAAGCGGCGCAGGGTTTTCTCATTCGACGGGCTGAAGGTCTGTCGCCGGATCCACCCTTGCATCTTAAGAGACTGGGCCTGCAGCTTGGCGAGGTCATCGTGCGTATACATGTCTTGCCTGTGTATCTGGACGTAGATTTTCTTGTTCTTCCTATTTACGTCGAATTTGCATTCCATGCAAAAGGCGTTTTCAATGAATCCGTACTTTGCTCATTTTGCAGACTATCCGGGGACTTCTAGCGAATCGGCGCTAAACACCGAGATGCTCGAAACAAAGGAAAGTGGGGGACGCCTACTCGTGGCTGATGTGCAAAATGGGGGACAAAGTCACCCAAATACGGGCCATTCAGCCTGTCCCCCTATACCATTGATACCGATTTCTTTCTTGTTCTGCTGAAGAAAAGCCGCGATCTGGGCGACGTGCTTGACAGAATCGTCAAACAGGACGCAAATACACCCAAGGTGGCGAAAAGCGTTTGATTCCCCATCGAAGACCTGTGAGCAGAGCAGGCAAAGAAAACACAGCATCCGGAAAACCGGAGCAGGGGCAGCACATGCAGGTGATCCGTGCCGTTGGCCGAGAGGCGGCGGCAAAGAAATATGATTTGCTTTCCGCGATGATGGCGCACGCCCTCGCGGGGGACAAGCACCGGCAACGGCTTGTCCTGCGGCTGATGGTGTTGATCACGGCCAGGTATAACTGGCAACGGGACGAGCTGACCGTGGGGCAAAGAGAAGTGGCCCGCCTGTGGTGTGTCGACGAACGAACCGTCAAGCGAGATATGGCCCGCTTTCGAACGCTGGGCTGGGTCGAGGTGAAGCAACAAGGCGCGCGGGGCCGGGTCTCGGTGCTTGGGCTAAACCTGGACCGCATCCTTTTGGACACCAAACAGGAGTGGCAGAATATCGGTCCAGACTTCGTTGAACGTCTTGCCGGTCAGGACGCGACGGTATCCGATAATGTCGTTCCGTTGCATCGACCTGCACCGGTCCCACCGGCAGGGCAGGGGGTCTGGGCCGAAGCGTCGCAGCGCCTGCTGGCAGAAGACAGGGTGCTGTATGAAAGCTGGTTTTCGTCGATGACCGATGCAGGGATCGATAGCGGGTGTCTGACCCTTGTCGCCCCGACGCGTTTTCACGCCAACTATGTTCAGACTCATCTGTCCGAGAGGCTGCGGACGGCTGTGCGACGCTGCGACGGGACGATCCTTCGTGTCCGGGTCATTTCACCCTGACAGCTTTGTCGCGACGCTGCGAGTTGTGGTGTTCGCGGGAAGCAGATGTGCCTCCCGCGAAAGGTTCTCAGAAGCGCAGGCGAGGCAGTGAAAGCGCAGCGGCTGACCAGGCCAGGATCGAACACAGGGCAATGGCCGGAACCATGGTTTCGGCGGTGTTGTTGAGGAAAGGGCTGGTCACCGCGATCATCAACCCACCTGTCAGCATCTGAAAGGTCCCGCCGAGGGAGGATGCGAGCCCGGCGATATCGGGATGAGGATCCAACGACATGACCATGGCGGTCGGCATCACCAGGCCAAGGCAGGCGTTGCCCAGGAACAGGCCCGCGATGACAATGGGCAGGGCCGAGAAGCCCGACCACACCACAAGCGATAGCGCGACCATGATCCCGCAGAAGCCCGTGATGGCGAGAGAGATCACCCGCTCCATCCCGAACTTCTCGGCCAGCCGGGCCGCCAGCTGCGATGCCGAGAAAAAGCCGATCGCATTTATCGCGAAGGCGACCGAGAAGCCGGTAGGACTTAGCCCGTATTGTCGGGTATAGACAAAACTAGCCGAGGCCAGGAAGACGAAGAAGCTGGCCATGCCAAAGCCGCCGATCATCGTCAGACCCATGAAGCGCCGGTCCGACAGAAGCCGTTTCGCACCGCTGGCAATGGCGGCGAACCGGACCGGTTGGCGCCGCGCCACTGGCAGGGTCTCGGGCAAGACCATCACGATCAGCGTCAGGCTGATCAGTGCGGCAAAGGCGAGGATCGCGAAGATCTCGCGCCAACTGCCCCAGGCCATGACGATCGAACCTGTCAGCGGCGCCAGCATGGGTGAGACTGAGATCACGATCATGATGGTTGCCATGACGCGCGCCGCCTGTGGACCGGTTGCCACGTCGCGGATTACCGCACGCGGCACCGCCATCAATGCGGCAGCGCCAAGGCCCTGCAGCGCCCGCGCAGCGATCAGCCAGTTAATCGTGGGTGCAAGGCTTGCCGCAATGGCGGCGACCAGAAAGATGGAGACCCCGATCATCAGGGGACGTCTGCGCCCCAAGGCGTCGGCCATGGGGCCATAGATCATCTGCGCAAAGCCGAAGACGATGAAATACGCGGTCAGGGTCAAGGCCGCCCCGGCCTCGGTCGTGCCAAGGTCGGTGGCGACCTGGGGCAGGGCGGGAAGATACATGTCGATCGCAAATGGACCGACGGCGGAAAGCAGGCCCAGAACAAGGGCCATGCGGAACATGGGGTCACGCATCGGACTGCCTGTATGAGAAAGGTATAAGGAAAAGCGGCGCAGAATCGCGCCATGGGTATTCACCGCCGCCGCGTCGCATGTCTCACGCTACGCGTCGATTTTCAAGTCCTGAAACTAGAGGCGGTCGTGAAACGGGAAAAGGGACGCCACTGGCGTCCCTTTGTGGCTTTCCGTCGGAAGCGCTTCAGTTTCCGGCGGTGGCAGGCTTTTCGGCCGAGACTTCCGAGACGGGCTCGCCGGCATCGGGGCGAGCGCGGTCAAATTGCGCGGGGTGGACCTGGCCGAGCCAGGTCTCTGTCAGCGGTACGCCATCCCGCTGCAGATAAGCCCGGATATCGGCCGTCTCGACACCCTCGGCGGCGATGTCGTAGATCAGGCGCCATCTCCCGGTCCCAACCACGGGCAGGGCATAGGCCTGCACGATCTCGACGCCTTCGGGTACGCTGACCACTGGCTCTACCCCATCGTCTTGACCCAGCTTATCCAGGCCACCACCCTCGAAATCAATCGCAACCTTGAGGTGGCCACGCGGACGCGGCAGGCCGGGAACCCCTCCGGCCCCGATCCTTGTCGCAACCGTCCGCGCAAGCGGCTGCGACACGGGCGCATCGCCCATCCAGGTCAGGGTATAATCGAAATCAAGTTCCTGACCGGCCTGCGGCTTCTGCTCCGGATTCCAGAAGGTGACGATATTGTCATAGATTTCGTCATCCGTGGGGATTTCGACAAGCTGGACCTGACCCTTGCCCCAGTCGCCCTTCGGAGCAATCCAGACCGAAGCGCGCTTGTTGTAGAACACGCCGTCGTCTTCGTAGTTTTCGAAGCTGCGATCTCGTTGCAACAGTCCGAAGCCCTTGGGATTCTCGGTCATATAGCTTGAGGTCACCACCCGCGGTGGGTTCATCAGGGGGCGCCAGATCACCTCGCCGTTGCCCATGATCATTTTCAGACCATCGGCGTCATGAACTTCGGGGCGCCAGTCAAAGCCCAGGACGCGGTTCGTTTCTGAGTACCAGTACATCGAGGTCAGCGGACCGATCCCCAGTCGCTCGACCGAATTGCGGAAGAACAGGCGCGAGGAGATCTCCATCGTCTGGCCTTCGCCCTCGGCACCCTTGCTGATATCCATGCGATAGGCACCGGCGACCGAGGGGCTGTCCAGCAGCGCGTATATGGTAACGTCCGCACCACCGTCCTTGGGCTTTTCAATGTAGAATTCGGTAAATATCGGAAACTCTTCTGGCTCGCTCATGCCAGAGTTTATTGCCAGTCCGCGCGCGGACATTCCGTATTGACCCTCGGGCCCTGCGGTCCTGAAATAAGACGCACCAAGGAAACTGATCCAGTCAGTTTTAAGGTCTGCATTCATGAGACGGAATCCGGCGAATCCGGTTCCTCGGGTCAATTGCCTCGCAGGGCTGTCCGACGGCATGTCGAAGAAACGCGGATCATACTGGATCTCTCGGGACTTTCCATTTTCCACGATACTCATTTTGACCGGGTTTCGGAAATAAGTTCCCAAGTGAAAGAATTGAACCGGGACATCGCCAACCTTGACGGTCGTCTCGGGTCGAAAACTGATCCGCCAGTGCGCATCATAATCGATCTTGTCCAATACCTCCGGCTGCTCGACCTTGGGCGCGACATAAGGCTCTGCGGCGATCTTGCGGGCCCTGTCGGTCAGTTCCTCGAAGCTGAACTGCCGGGACTCGCCCAGGCTTGGCTGGAAGGATGAAGCCGCATCCTGGGCGAAGGCGGCACCTGTCGACGGCAGCAGCAGCGGCTGGCTCAGCGCGAGGGCCAAGGCGGCTGCGCAAAGGGCGGCGGGTCTGCGAAGGTGCAAGATCTGAACTCCGTTTCATGATCTGGGGCGCCGCGAAGGGCGCGTTTATGATGCCACATCGCTATGTTAGTCGGCCCCGTTCTGGCAAGAGGCTTCCGGGAAAGCGCCCCAAAGGCGCAAGGTCCCGCCGGCTTCGCCAAGGCAGGTCTGCCGGACTCCGCCGGCGCGATGGGATAATGTCATTTTTCGCATCCCCAATTTAGACATATCAACGGTTAACGGCACCTGTCCAAAACGACATGTCAGCAAGGATTGGCAGGGTTGGGGTTCGCGGATAAAAAGGATGACAAGCCCGGCAACTGTGTATCTTGCCCGGTGAGGTGGTCGAATGTGTTTGGTTTCAGAGTTTATGGTTAGCTCGACGATCTCGAACTTATTCTCCATCGACTAATTCGGTGCGCTCCCGTCGGAAGCGTGTCTGTTACTCTTGGTTTGGTGGAAGTTAACTATGGCGATTTACACGTTTAATGCTCTGCCCACCTGGGCATTTACCGATGCCGAAGGTTCCTATCATCCGTTCAATGACGGCTATATTCCGCCCGATGGCTCAAGCTGGGCTTTCGCGCAGGGGACCTTCACCTATAGCCGCGCGGATATGACGGCGATCACGATCAATGATACCGATGCCCAAGATACGCTGCTGAACGATTACACTGGCGGCGAGAATACCCAGCAATTGGTCGATCAGGTCAGCGATTTCCCCCCGGGGACTGTCGTGGAAAGCGAATTCCAGATCACCCTGACCGCAGAGGTTGATGGCGAAGTCAGGGAATATCGGCTGGTCGCCCTCAGCGCGAATGGCGTGGTGGTTGGCTATACCTTTGCAGGGGAATGGCCGCCCGAAGACACGCCGCTGACCTCGGTATGGCAAGGGGTGGAAGATTCGGACAACCAGACCTTCGATCCGTCGCAAAGCCAGGTCTGCTTCACGCGGGGCGTTCAGATCGCCACGCCGAATGGTCAAATCGCGATCGAGGATCTGAAGGTCGGCGACCTGGTCCTGACCCGCGACAATGGCCCGCAGCCCATTCGCTGGATCGGCTCTTCCAAGCTTTCGGCGCTGCGGCTCCTGGCGAACCCCAAGCTGCGCCCGATCCGCATTCGCGCCGGCGCGTTGGGGCAGGGTCTGCCGGTTCATGATCTGCTGGTCTCGCCGCAGCATCGTGTGCTGGTCCGCTCGAAAGTGGCGATGCGTATGTTTGGGGCGATGGAGGTGCTTGCTGCGGCGAAGCAACTCTTGCAGCTTGATGGCATCGACATCGCGACGGACATGGCCGAGGTCGAATACTTCCACATGCTCTTCGATCAGCACGAGATCGTCACTTCGAACGGTGCTGAAACCGAGTCGCTTTATCCCGGCCCGCAGGCGCTGAAATCTGTCGGTCCTGCCGCCGTGCAAGAGATCTATCAGCTGTTCCCTGAGCTTCGGAATTTGGATCACGTTCCCTCGGCGGCGCGTCAACTGCTGTCCGGGCGCGAGGCGCGCAAGCTGGCCGTTCGCCTAGCCCAGAACCACCGCCCAGTGGTGGCGCCGCAATAAAACGATCCAAGACCTGCTCTGCGCGCGCCCCGCTTGAACACGGGGCGCGCGTTTTCATATCCAGCGGCTGCTTCGCCGCAGCGACAGAAGGCGCAGATCCGTCCCGCAGACGCGCGGAATGGACTTCTTCGCACCGGCCGCCAAGCCGGTGTGCCCAACTGCAACTTCGCAGAACCGTCACCGTATTCTCAACCCAACGCCACATTCGGGGCGCAAAGGCCTTGCGACTTCTGGGGAAATTTGCCCCGGACCAATGCAAGAGGGAAGAATGCACATCAACCGTCGCCACACCCTGGGCCTGTTCGGTGCCGCCGCTGGCTCGCTTATCCTGCCGCGCCGTCTGATGGCGCAGGGCCAGCGCCGCGAGATCACGATCGCGGTGCAGAAGATCACCAACAACAACACGCTCGATATCTGGAACGAACAGTCGAACGTGGGCGAACGCGTCTTCTTCCCGAACCTGTGGGAAGGGTTGATCCTGCGCGACTGGATGGGCAATCAGGGTCCCGTTCCCGGACTCGCAACCGAATGGCGGCGCCTGGACGATAAGACGATCGAACTGAAGCTGCGCCAGGGTGTCCGCTTTCACAACGGCGACGAGTTGACGGCCGAAGACGTGGTCTTCTCGTTCTCGGACGAACGGCTGTTTGCCGGAACCGAGCCGGCTGGTGGCAAGACGCTGTATGAAGAAAGCTTCAAGCCGCAAAGCGCCAAGGAACTGCCTGCCAACATTCCCGGCATCGCCCGCCGCCTGTGGCCGGCGCTGCGCGGCGTCGAAGCGGTCGACAAATATACGGTCCGTTTCCACAATGCGACGCCCGACGTGACGCTTGAGGGTCGGCTCTATGCCTTTGGCTCGCAGATCGCGAACAAGCGGGCCTGGGACGAGGCCGCAAGCTATGCCGCTTGGGCCGCAAAGCCCGTGACCACCGGCCCCTATATGGTCGAGGACTATCGTCCCGACGTTTCGCTGACATTGGTGGCCTTTGACGATTACTGGGGTGGCCGTCCCCCGCTGGCGCGCATCCGCTTCGTCGAAGTACCCGAGGTCGCGAGCCGCGTTAACGGTCTTCTGTCCGGCGAATATGACTTTGCCTGTGACCTTCCGCCGGACCAGATCGCGACCGTTCAGGCGGCTCCGGGGCTGCAGGTTCAGTCGTCGACCATCTGGAACCACCGTGTCACCGTCTTCAACAAGCAGAACGAAATCCTGGCCGATCCCCTGGTCCGCCGCGCGTTTACCCACTCGATCGACCGCAAGGCCATTGTTGATGCGCTGTGGGGTGGGCAGACCGAAATCCCCGCCGGAATGCAGTTTGACAGCTTCAAGACCTCGGACATGTTCGTCGAAGGATGGACAGTGCCGGAGTACAACCCTGAACTGGCACGCGATCTGCTCAAGCAGGCGGGCTACAAGGGTGATCCGATCCCGTATCGGCTGTTGAACAATTACTATACCAACCAGACCCCCACGGCTCAGATCCTGGTCGAGATGTGGAAACAGGTTGGGCTCAACGTCGAGATCCAGATGAAAGAGAACTGGGCCCAGATCCATGATCCCGAGGGGGTCAAGGGCGTTCGCGACTGGTCGGCCTCGAACAACATCAACGACCCGATCACCCCCTTGGTGGTGCAGTTCGGCCCGAACGGCGAGGCGCAGCAGAAGCGCGACTTCTGGAATGATGAGGTCAATCAGCTTTCGATTGTCATGGAAACTTCGACCAGCCATGCCGACCGGAAGAAGGCGTTCGCCCGGCTGCTGGAAATCTGCGAGCGCGAGGATCCGGCCTATACCGTCCTGCACCAGAACGCGGTCTTCACCGGGATGAAGGCCGACCTGAACTGGAAGGCTGCGCCGGCCTTCGCGATGGATTTCCGCTCTTCAAACTGGAACGCGTGATCACGACGGGGCAGGGCGGCGACGCGTCGTCCTGCCCCCAACTTTCGACCCAGCAAGACAGGAGGGCGGCGCATGACGTTCGTCTCCATCCGGGACCTGAAGGTGGCCTTCGATGGCGTGCCGGTCCTGCACGGAATCGATTTCGACATTGACAGGGGCGAGGCCATCGGGCTGGTCGGCGAAAGCGGCTGCGGCAAGTCCGTCACCTGGCTTGCCGCGCTTGGCCTGCTGCCCGGCAAGGCAAGGATTCAGGGTTCGGTCCGGCTTGAGGGGCAGGAGCTGGTCGGCGCATCGCGGTCGTCATTGGAGCGCGTTCGGGGTGCCCGTATCGCGATGATCTTCCAGGATCCCTCATCCTCGCTGAACCCCGTCCAGCGCGTCGGGCGACAAATCGGCGAAAGCCTGCGCCTGCATCGTGGCCTGCGCGGTTCCGCGGCACGGTCCGAGACCCTGCGCCTGATGGACATGGTCGGTATTCCCGCTGCGAAAAGCCGGATCGATCTTTATCCACACGAGTTTTCTGGCGGCCAGTGCCAGCGCATCATGATTGCGATGGCGCTGGCGGGCCAGCCGGATCTGCTGATCGCCGATGAACCGACGACCGCACTGGATGCCACCATCCAGGCGCAGATCCTTGAACTTCTGTCCGAATTGCGGCGTCAGACCGGCATGGCGCTGGTCTTTATCAGTCATGATCTGGGCGCCGTTTCTGCGGTCTGCGACCGTGCTGCGGTGATGTATGCCGGCCGGATTGTCGAGGCGAATGACATCCACAGCCTGTTTGCCACCCCATCGCATCCCTATACTCAGGGCTTGTTCCGGGCGATCCCCGATCTGGATGCGGGGACATCACGCCTGCGCCCTATCGAAGGCACGGTTCCCGACCCGCGCGCCCTGCCACCGGGATGCGCCTTCGCCCCGCGCTGCGGCGCGGTTTCACCGATTTGCGCGAACTACTCGCCGGAGTTGAAGGAGCAAAGATCAGGCGGTCATGTCGCCTGCTTCCACCCCGTCCATGCGGCAAGGGGGGGTGCCCCAGCGTTTCAGGGTGTTCCGGCATGAGCGCGCTGCTGCAGGCGCGGGGGTTGGTTCAGTGCTATGTCACCGCGAAGCCTCTGTTTGGCATGGCGACCGAGGTCCGGGCCGTCGACGGTATCGATCTGACCCTGCGCGAGGGTGAAATCCTGGGCATCGTCGGGGAAAGCGGTTCGGGCAAGTCGACCCTGGGACGGATGCTGCTGGGGCTGGAAACGCCCCATCAGGGCGATGTGCATTATCGCGGACAGCCAATGCCCGTGCCGGGTTCCCCCGAGTGGCGCCGCCTTCGTGCCGAAATGCAGCTTATCTTTCAGGATCCACTGGCAGCGCTGGACAGGCGCATGACCATCATTCGCCAGATTGCCGAGCCGTTGGAGATCCACGGCCTGGCCAAGGGTGAGCAAGCCAAGGCGCGCGCCGCCGAACTGATGCTCCGGGTCGGTCTGCGCAGCGATCAGGGGGATCGCTACCCGCATGAGCTGTCTGGTGGGCAGCGACAGCGCGTGGTCATCGCCCGCGCATTGGCCACAGGCCCACGCTTCCTGGTCTGTGATGAGCCGGTCTCGGCGCTCGATGTCTCGATTCAGGCGCAGGTGGTGAATCTGCTGCGGGATTTACAGCAACACGAGCGGATGGGAATGGTCTTCATCAGTCATGACCTGAAGGTCGTCCGCAATATCTGCGACCGGGTTGCGGTGATGTATCTGGGCCGCGTGGTCGAGGAAGCGCCTGCGGACCGCATCTTCACCGATCCGCGCCATCCTTATACGCGGGCGCTGGTATCTTCGATTCCGAAGCCGGGACAAGGTCTCGACAGGCGGATCATCCTGACTGGCGAGCCGCCCGACCCCGCGCAGCGACCGGCGGGCTGCGCCTTCCATCCGCGCTGCGCTTTGGCCGACGCGCGCTGCGCCGCAATCCAGCCGCAGCTGCAAATCCACGACGGACGGCTTGCCGCCTGCCTGAAGCTGGGCCCAGCCCGGCAATCCGCCGCCTGAGGTCCCCATGATACGCTTCATCCTTGCAAAGCTTGCCCGCGCGGTGCTGACCATCCTGCTGGTGATGACCTTTGCCTTCATCGTGTTGCGCATGTCGGGCGATCCCGCGCAGATCCTGCTGGGGCCGGACGCTCCTCAGGACGCGGTTGATGCGTTCCGCGCGCGCTGGGGGCTGAACGATCCGATTTGGCAGCAATATCTGGCCTATCTGAAGCAGATCCTCAGCTTCGATTTCGGTATCTCGATGCGGGACCAGTCACCGGCCATCGATCTTGTTCTTGCACGGATCCCGGCCACCCTGGCCCTGACCGTGCCCGCGCTGATCCTGAAACTGGCGATCGGCATTCCCGCCGGCGTCTATGCCGCGCTGCATCGCCAATCGATTGCGGATCGGGGGGTCATCATGATGTCGATCTTCGGCTTCACCATCCCCTCGTTTGTCCTGGGACTGGTGCTGGTCCTGATCTTCGCGGTCAAGCTGGACTGGCTGCCCTCGGGCGGGCAGGACAGCTGGCGTCACGCGATCCTGCCCATCGCGACGCTTTCCGTCGGTGGCATCGGCATCCTCGCGCGGTTTTCACGCTCGGCGATGATTGAGGTTCTGGGCCAGCCCTATATCCGCACCGCGATGGCCAAGGGCTTGCCCTGGCGCGAGGTGGTCTGGCGCCACGCCCTTCCGAATGCAGCCGTTCCCATCGTCACGCTGGTCGGTTTCATGGTCGGCGCACTGATTGCAGGCGCGGTCGTGGTCGAAAGCATCTTTTCATGGCCCGGCGTCGGCAGGCTGATCGTCGTCTCGGTCGCGAACCGCGATCTTGCCGTGGTGCAATGCCTGCTTCTGGTAATCGCAGCATCGATGGTGGTCGCGAACCTGCTGGTCGATTTCGCCTATGGCCTGCTGGATCCCCGCCTCCGCGCCAAGGCCGCTGCGCATTGAGGACTGAATGATGACGACTGCAACCGTTCTTCCCGCCCCCCGGCTGGTGACCCGCCTGCGCATCAAGGCCCCCGTGCTGGTCGTGCTTTCGGCGACCTGGCTTGCGCTGATGGTCCTGACGGCGGTCTTTGCCGACCAGCTTCGGCCCTACGACATCACGCGCATGGATTTGACGGCGCGACTGGCCCCAATGGGCACGCCGGGACACTGGCTGGGCACGGACGAACTTGGGCGTGACCTGCTGTCGCGCCTGATTCAATCCATCCGCGTCTCGCTGATCATTGCATTCGGTGCGACGGTCCTCTCTGCGCTTTTCGGCACGACGCTGGGATTTCTTGCGGCCCAGTTTCGGGGCTGGGTCGAGAATCTCGTCATGGCCTTGGCCGATTTTCAGGCTGCGCTGCCTTTCATGATCATGTCGCTGGCGGTGCTGGCATTCTTCGGATCGTCGATGGTCCTGCTTGTCTGCCTGATGGGATTTTACGGCTGGGAGCGTTATGCTCGCATTGCCCGCGGTCTTGCCATCTCGGCCTCGGCACAGGGATATGCAGCGGCGGTGGTACAGCTTGGGGCGACCCCGCGGCGGGTTTATCTTCGGCACATACTTCCGAACGTGGCCTCGACCCTGATCGTCTCGATGACGCTGACCTTCCCGGAGATCATCCTGATGGAATCCGGTCTCAGCTTTCTGGGACTTGGGGTGCAGCCACCACAGACCTCACTGGGCAACATGGTCGGTTTCGGGCGCGAGTATCTGACCCGCGCGCCCTGGATCATGCTGGCGCCGTCGTTCGTCATCGTTGTCACCACGCTCAGCGTGTCGCTGCTGGGCGACTGGCTGCGCGACCGACTGGACCCCACAACCCGCTAAGGAAATCTTCAACATGTCCAAGATCATGGCGCATCGCGGCGCCCGCAACCTTTGGGCCGAAAACTCGGCGCATGGCTTTCGCCAGACGGTGGCGCATGGCTTCGACGCGATCGAGTTCGACGTGCACCTGACCGATGCCGAAGAATTGGTCGTCATTCATGACGCCACGCTTGACCGCACGACCGATGGCACGGGCCCGGTCCGGCACCTGACGCCCGAGTCGCGCAAGACCCTGCGCTTGCGCGGCCCGGACGGCGCGTTGATTGCCGAAGGCGTGCCCAGCCTTGCCGAGGTGCTGGACATCCTCTCGCCACATCCGGTCGATCTGTATGTCGAGCTGAAATCGGACGAGACGGGTCGGCCATATCCCGGCATGGTCGCGAAGATTGCCGAGATCCTGCGCGCACGGGGCTTGCAAAGCCGCTCGGTCCTGCACAGCTTCGACATTACCGTGGTGCGTGAAATCCGCGAAATGGCCCCCGAATTCGGCTGTCTGATCTCGGTCAACCGCGAATGGGCCGAGAGGCAGGGTGGCATCGGGGCCTTTCTTTCCGACGTCGAGGGGCTGGTGGATGTCGTCGGCATCCATCATGAACTCTACGAAGCCGAGTTTGAGCTGATCGAGCGTTTGCGCCCGATCGGGGCAACCTCGGTCTGGACGGTCAATGACTCCGACCTGATCCGGCGCTGGATTGCGCGGGGTCCGGGTTTTGTCGTGTCGGACAATCCCGTCCTGGTACGAGAACTGATGAACGAGGACTGCCCCGCATGACCTATTCCGCCATTTTGTTCGACTGCGACGGTGTCCTTCTGGACAGCGAGCCATTGGGTTGCGAGGCGCTGGCACAGGCGATCACCGCCGCCGGTCACCCGATGACGCGCGAGCAGGCGACGCAGATCTTTTCCGGGAACGGCGCAGATGCGAGCCTTGCCTGGATGGAGCAGGCGGGTCTGCACGCCCAAAGCGTCTTCGCCCGCGCGGATGAACTTCTTTTCGAGATGTTCGATCACGCGATCCCGCTTATTCCGGGGATCGAGCAGATAATGCGTGATTTCGACCTGCCCATGGCGGTCTGTTCGAATTCGAACCTGCGGCGGCTGGACAGGTCGTTGGTGCGCACGTCGCTGGCCGCGCGCTTCGGTCCACATATCTATTCCGCCGAACAGGTGGCGCGCGCCAAGCCGGCCCCCGACCTTGCGATTTTCGCCGCGGGGCGGTTGGGCATCCGCCCAGAGCAGGCGATATTCATTGACGACAACCCCCATGGCATCCTTTGCGCGCGCGAGGCGGGGTGCCTGGCGGTCGGCTTCATCGGCCCGTCGGAGCATCGCGCCAACCATGCCGATGTGCTTGCCGCCGCGGGTGCGGATCACATCGTTTACGGCATGGCGGATTTCCATGCCCTCCTTCGTGACCTTTCCATTCCCCTTTGCAAGAAATTGGCCTGATCATGACCGACCTTCCCCTGCTTGGCGCCGCCCTTCCGACCTCGGAACTGGAGCATTTTCAGGACTTCATCCTGTCGCAGGATCGCGACCTTGAGCTGCAGGATTTCTTCGATGCGGAGCTGCTCAATGGCGACTGGAAACAGGTTGCCGACCGCGCCAAGGCACTACTGTCGGGCTACAAGGGCCGGTTGGGCATCCACGGCCCGTTCTGGGGCCTGAACATTGCAAGCCCGGATCCCGACCTGCGGGTGGTGATCGCGCGGAAATTCCTGCAAGGGCTTGAGGTCTGCGAATATCTGGGCGCGACCCAGATGGTGATCCACTCGCCCTATACTGCGTGGGATTTCAATAACCTGGACAATTTCTCGCACCGTTCGGCCTATGACTTCGTGGTCGAGAACTGCCACACGACCATGTCCGAGGTCGTGCGTCGCGCCGAAGATATCGGGACAACGCTGGTGATCGAGAATATCGAGGACAAGGACCCGGACATTCGCCGCATCCTTGCGGACAGCTTCAACTCGGCCGCCGTGGCCGTCTCGATCGACACCGGTCACGCTCATTACGCGCATGGCACGAACGGGGCGCCGCCGGTCGATTTCTATGTCCGGCGGGCAGGAGACCGTTTGCAGCATGTCCACCTGCAGGATGCGGATGGCTATGCCGACCGGCACTGGGCGATCGGCGAAGGCACCATCCGTTGGGCCGCCGTGTTCCGGGCCTTGGGCGAGTTCTCGTCGAACCCGCGCCTCATCCTTGAGCTGCGCGACAAGTCGGGGATCCTGCCGTCGGTCGAATGGCTGAACCGCCTGGGACTTGCGCGCTAGATCGCGGCATCCGGCCCCGACAGTTCGGCGGAAAGCCTTTTCAGCGCGGCAAGGGCGTGTTCCCGGCTTTCGTCGCGCTGCACCTCCGGGTGCTCGATATAGGCGCAGGTCAGGACCGCGATTGCTTCGTTGCCGGGGCCAAAGACCGGAACGCTCAGGTCGGTGACGCCGACCAGCTGCCCCGAAGGTTCGACCCGCGCGCCTTGTTCGCGAACCGTCGCAAGATGCGCGGCGACAGCCCGCAACTGGCGTTCGGCCGAGGATACCCCCCACAGGCCAAGGGTCTGCAGGATGCGTTCGGGCTTCTGGAACGCAAGCAGCGCAAGGCCGGATCCTGTCGTGAACAGGCCGACCTGACCGCCGATGCGGGCGCGGAATTCCCAATGTCCAGTGGGGCTGGCCTGGGCGACAACGATGCCGGTCCCCTGTTCGGGCACGACCAGATGGCAGGACTGCCGCAGGTCACGCGCGAAATCATCCATCAGGGGCTGGGCCTGCGCAACCAGCCGGCGCAGCGGCGGATGCCGGGTTGCCAGCAGATACAGCCGCATCGTCAGAGCATAGCGATCCCCACCTTCGATCCGCGTGACATATCCGCGGGCGACCAGCCGCTCCAGCATCCGATAGATCTGCGATGGGCTAAGGCCCATTGCCTTCACGATCTCGGCCCTGGTCAGTCCGCGCGCCTGGTCGGCCAGAACCTCCAGAATGTCGAGTCCCTTGTCCAGCGCGGGGGCGCGATAACGGTCTGCGGGAGCTTCCTGATTCTCGTCGGACATGGCTTTTCCTCCTCCGAAAAAACAGTTGCCACATATGTTCATATGTGGATAGCATATTCATATAAGAACATGGCGGACGACTGGGGAGGGTCTGATGCGGCTGAAGGACAAGGTGATCCTGGTGACGGCAGCTGGCCAGGGGATCGGACGCGCCAGCGCATTGGCCCTTGCCGCCGAAGGTGCAAAAGTCATCGCCACCGACATCAACGCGGACCTGCTGATCGGCCTTGACGTCATCGCGACCGAGGTACTGGACGTCACCGATGCAGAAGCCATCAAGACGATCGCGGCCAGGGTGGGACCGCTTGACGGGCTCTTCAACTGCGCGGGCGTCGTCCATAACGGCGCGCTTCTGGATATCGACGACAAGGACTGGGACTTTGCCTTCAGCCTGAATGTCACCGCCATGATGCGCCTTTGTCGGGCCGTCCTGCCGGGGATGCTGGACCGCGCGGCGGTCACCGGAACGGCGTCGATCGTGAACATGGCGTCGATGGCGTCTTCGATCAAAGGTTTTACCAATCGCACCACCTACGGCGCATCCAAGGCCGCGGTGATCGGGCTGACCAAAGGCATCGCTGCCGATTACGTCAAGCAGGGAATCCGCTGCAACGCATTGTGTCCGGGCACGGTCGACACGCCCAGCCTGCGCGGTCGCATCGCGGCCGCTGCGGACCCGGTGCAGGCGGAAAAGGACTTCATCGCCCGTCAACCGATGGGACGGCTTGCGACCGTCGACGATATCGTGCCGATGGTCGTGTATCTGCTGTCGGACGAAAGCCGCTTTGTCTCGGGTCAGGCGATGCTGGTCGATGGGGGCGTAATGATCTGATCCAAGCGTTTCGTGGTCAGGGGAGGGACGGCGATGCAGAAACTTGACGGCGATTGCGGGCATCGGCGAACCGACCGCAGTCCTGGGGGGACGCCATGACGGATCTTGTGCGGATGGAGGGGATCGACAAGCGATTTCCCGGCGTCCACGCGCTGAAGTCGGTCAGCTTCGACCTGCGCGCGGGCGAAGTGCATGCGCTGATGGGTGAAAATGGTGCCGGCAAGTCCACCCTGATGAAGATCCTGTCCGGGGTTTATCATGCGGACGAAGGCCGCATCCTGATCGACGGGGCCGAAGTCACGCTGCCGACCCCCAAAGCCGCGCAGGATCAGGGCATCGGCATCATCCACCAGGAACTCGCCCTGATGCGGGACCTGACAGTGGCGCAGAACATCTTCATCGGGCGTGAGCCCCGGCTGTCCTTTGGCCGGTTGGACGAAGCAAAGCTGAACCGCGACGCCGCCTCGATCTTCGAGGCGATGCATATCCGCATGGACCCGCGCGCCCCGGTGGGCGGTCTGACCATCGCGCGCCAGCAGATGGTCGAAATCGCCAAGGCGCTCAGCTATCGCTCTCGCGTATTGATCATGGACGAGCCGACCGCGGCCCTGAACGATGCCGAGATCGCCGAGCTTTTCGCGATCATCCGCAAGCTTCGCTCCGAAGGCGTCGGCATCATCTATATCAGCCACAAGATGGATGAGATCAAACGCATCTCGGACCGAGTGACGGTGATGCGGGACGGTGCCTATGTCGGGACCGTCGAGGCGGCGGATACGCCCATCTCGAAGATCATCTCGATGATGGTCGGGCGCGAATTGACGGACGAAACCGCGACGATTCCCGATCTGTCGCGGGCGGAAACCGCGCTTGAGGTGCGCCACCTGTCGCGCGGACGCGAACTTCGGGATATCGGATTTTCGGTGAAACGGGGCGAGATCCTGGGCTTCGCCGGCCTGATGGGCGCCGGACGGACCGAGCTTGCCCGCGCGATCTTCGGCGCCGAACCCGCGACGCAGGGCGAGATTCTGGTCCACGGAAAACCCGTGCAGATCGGCACACCCGCGGATGCCGTCCGCGCCGGCATCGGCTATCTGTCCGAGGACCGCAAGCATTACGGGTTGGCCCTTGGCATGGATGTGCGCGCCAATATCGCGATGGCCAGCCTGCCACGTTATACCGATCGGCTGGGCCGCATCGATGAGGCGGGCTTGGGAAAGGTCGCGGGCGATTACATCCGCGCGCTCAGCATCCGCACACCCGGCGACCGGCAGGAGGTGCGTCTGCTGTCCGGTGGCAACCAGCAGAAGGTCGTCATTGCGAAATGGCTGCTGCGGGACTGCGACATCCTGATATTCGACGAACCGACACGCGGCATCGACGTGGGAGCAAAGGCAGAGATCTATCGCCTCCTGAACGAGCTGGCGGCAGCGGGCAAGGCGATCATCGTGATCTCCAGCGAATTGCCCGAGGTGCTGCGTTTGTCCCACCGGATCGCCGTCATGTGCGAGGGACGGCTGACCGGCATCCTGCCCGGCGGTGCCTCGCAAGAAGAAATCATGGCTCTGGCCACCAAACGAGAGGGGCTTGCCGCAGAATGATGGTCGAGGAGACAGCGAAGATGGGCGAGAAGCAGGCCCGCCGCGGCGCGGCCCAACAAAAGCTGCTGGCCTTCGCCAGCCTTATCGTGCTGGTGGTTGGCTTCTCGCTGGCCAGTCCCCGCTTCTTTCAGGTCGATAACATCATGTCGATCCTGCAAGCCACCTCGGTCAACGGGGTGCTGGCGGTCGGGGTGACGATGATCATCATCACCGGTGGTATCGACCTGTCGATCGGCACGCTGATGACCTTTTGCGCGGTGATGACGGGCGTGGTGCTGACATGGCTGGGGGCGCCGCTGCTGCTTGGCGTCGCGGCAGGGATGGCGACTGGCGCGATATGTGGCCTGATCTCGGGGACTCTGGTCGCCAAGGCCAAGATACCGCCTTTCATCGCCACCCTTGGCATGATGCTGGTGCTGAAGGGCCTGTCGCTGATCGTGACCGGTACGAAGCCCATCTATTTCAACGATACCGAGGGCTATACCGAGATCTCGCAGGGATCACTTGTCGGGAAGATCATCCCTCAATTTCCGCTGCCGAACGGGGTGCTGATCCTGTTCCTTGTCGCGGGCATCATCGCATGGGTGCTGGGCCGGACCGTGCTGGGACGCTATACTTTTGCCCTCGGCTCGAACGAAGAGGCGGTGCGCCTGTCTGGCGTCAATACCGACCGCTGGAAAATGGCGATCTATGCCCTGGCCGGCGCGATCTGCGGGATCGGCGGCATCCTGATCTCCAGCAGACTGAACTCTGCCCAACCGGCCCTGGGTCTCGGATACGAGCTTGAAGCCATCGCGGCCGTGGTCATCGGGGGCACGTCCCTGTCGGGTGGGCGCGGCACGATCACCGGTACTCTGGTCGGGGCGCTCATCATGTCGGTGCTGACCAACGGCCTGCGGGTCCTTTCGGTCGCACCCGAATGGCAGACTGTCGTCACCGGTATCATCATCATTGTCGCCGTCTATGCGGACCAGCTTCGCCGGCGCTCAGCCAACTGATTTCACCGTGAACATCAGGGAGGAAAACATGTTCACAAGACGCAGACTGATCGGCGCGGCAACCGCGCTGGCACTGATGGCCGGGGCGGGCGGCGCGATGGCCCAGGATAAGCCCTACATCGCGCTGATCTCCAAGGGTTTCCAGCACCAGTTCTGGCAGGCCGTGAAGATCGGAGCCGACAAGGCAGGCGCGGAACTGGGGGTCGATGTCAGCTTCGAGGGGCCGGATAACGAGACCCAGGTCGACAAACAGATCGACATGCTGGCCGCCGCGCTCGCCAAGCAGCCGACCGCCGTCGGCTTCGCCGCGCTGGACAGCCAGGCAGCAATTCCCCTGCTGAAAAAGGCCCAGGCAAGCAATATCCCGGTCATCGCCTTCGACTCCGGTGTCGACAGCGACATTCCGGTTGCGACCGCCTCGACGAACAACATTGCCGCGGCGGCCATGGCTGCAGACAAGATGGGCGAACTGATCGGCGGCGAAGGCAAGATCGCGGTCGTGGGTCACAGCCAGACCTCGCTGACCGGGATCCACCGTCGCGACGGCTTTGTCGACGAGATCAAGGCGAAATTCCCGAACATTGAGATCGTGACCATCGAATATGGCGATGGCGACCACCTGAAATCGACCGAGATCACCAAGGCGATCCTGGCTGCCAATCCCGACATCAAGGGGATCTTCGGCACCAACGAGGGCTCGGCCATCGGCGTGCTGAACGGCGTGCGCGAGATGAAGGCCAAGGTCGTGGTGATCGGCTTCGATTCTGGCAAGGCGCAGAAGGACGCGATCCGCGACGGCTCGATGGCGGGCGCGATCACCCAGAACCCGGTCGGCATCGGCTATGAGACAGTGAAAGCCGCCGTCGCTGTATCGAAGGGTGAGAAAGTCGAGAAGAACATCGATACCGGCTTCTACTGGTATGACAAGTCGAACATCGACGCGCCGGAAATCGCGGCGGTCCTGTACGACTGATCGGCAACTCGCCGGGGGCGGACCGCCCCCGGCCCATAGAATGAGGACAAGATGACGCCCAGATGCGACGGCCGCCCCAGCCGGCAAGAGGTTAAGGCATGACCACGATCACCGGCCTGCGCACCGTCGATGTGCGTTTCCCGACCAGCCAGCATCTGGATGGCTCGGACGCGATGAACCCGGATCCGGATTACTCGGCCGCCTATGTCATCCTGGAAACCGACAGCCCGCATGAAGGTCACGGGCTGACCTTCACCATCGGGCGCGGGAACGAGATCTGCGTCGCCGCGATCGAGGCGCTGCGGCCCATCGTGACGGGCCTGGACTTGGGCTGGATCGCGCAGGATATGGGCCGCTTCTGGCGGCACATCACCTCGGACAGCCAGTTAAGATGGATCGGTCCGGACAAGGGCGCGATCCATCTTGCCACGGGTGCGGTCGTGAACGCCGTCTGGGATCTATGGGCCAAATCCGAGGGCAAGCCGGTCTGGCAGCTCGTGGCCGAGATGTCGCCCGCCGAACTGGTCCGCTGTATCGATTTCCGCTACCTGACCGATTGCATCACCCCGGAATGGGCGCTCGATTTCCTGACCAAGCAGGCCGAGGGCAAGACGGCGCGCATCGCCACCCTGAAAGCCGAGGGCTATCCCTGCTACACGACCAGCGCGGGCTGGCTCGGCTATGATGACGAGAAGCTGCGCCGCCTGTGCCGCGAGGCGGTCGATGCGGGTTTCCGGCACATCAAGATGAAGGTCGGTCGCGATCTGGAGGATGACATCCGGCGTCTGACCATCGCCCGGGACGAGATCGGCCCCGACGTCAACCTGATGATCGACGCCAACCAGGTGTGGGAGGTCGATCAGGCCATCGACTGGGTCGGCAAGCTTGCCTTCGCCAAGCCGTGGTTCATCGAAGAGCCGACCAGTCCCGATGATGTCGAGGGACACCGCAAGATCCGCGAGGGCGTCGCCCCGGTGCAGGTTGCGACCGGCGAGATGTGCCAGAACAGGATCATGTTCAAGCAATTCATCATGCGCGGTGCGATCGACGTGGTGCAGATCGATTCATGCCGCATGGGCGGTCTGAACGAAGTTCTGGCCGTGATGCTGATGGCCGCGAAATACGGGCTGAAGGTCTGTCCCCATGCGGGGGGCGTCGGCCTGTGCGAGTATGTCCAGCACATGTCGATGATCGACTATCTCTGCATCGCCGGCACGCGTGAAGGTCGGGTCATCGAATATGTCGACCACCTGCACGAGCATTTCCTTGATCCCTGCACGATCCGGGACGCGGCCTATATGCCGCCCTCGATGCCGGGCTTCTCGATCGAGATGAAGCCGGAAAGCCTTGAAACCTATCGCTTCCGGGGGAAATGATGGACCTGCATCTGAAAGACAGGCTGGTCGTCGTAACCGGCGGCGGCTCGGGGATCGGCGCCGGGATTACCGAGGTTTTGCGCGAAGAAGGGGCGCGGGTCGTCATTCTGTCCCGGAGTGCCCCGGAGGCCGAGTGGTTGCAGAAGACAGGCGCGGATTTCCTGAAGGTCGAGCTATCCGACGATGCCGCCTGCCGCGCAGCAGTGGACGAGCTGCGCCGCAGCCACGGCCCGGTGTACGGACTGGTCAACAACGCGGGGGCAAATGACGGTGTAGGTCTGGACAAGGGACCGGATGCGTTCCGAGCCAGCCTGGACCAGAACCTGATCCACTATTACCAGATGGTGCACCTGTTGCAGGAGGATCTGAAATCCTCGCAGGGGGCGATCGTCAACATCACCTCGAAAACGGCGCTGACGGGGCAGGGGGGGACCTCTGCCTATGTCGCGGCCAAGGCGGCGCAATTGGGACTGACCCGCGAATGGGCGGTCGAGTTCCTGCCCCACGCGGTGCGAGTCAACGCCATTGTCGTGGCCGAGGTGATGACGCCGCTTTACCGCCGCTGGCTGGATACCATGCCCGATCCAGATGCCCGACTGGGCGCGATCACGCGGAACATTCCGCTGGGCCAGCGCATGACCACGGCACGGGAAATCGCGGATTGCTGTGCCTTTCTGCTGTCGGATCGGGCCAGTCACATGACCGGACAATGGCTGCATCCCGATGGCGGTTATGTGCATCTGGACCGCGCCATCGCGCAATAGCGGGCCATATCTGGGGGCTGTTCGCGGATGGGAAAAAGTCTAGGCTCCCCCACATGACCGATCCGATTCCGACGCCCACCCTGTCGTTCGATCCTGACGAAGGACCAGCACCACCGTTGATGCGCCCGGATGACTGGCTCGCGGCGCAGCGGGCGCAGTCGGGCCTGCTGTCCCTGGCCGCTGCGGCTGTCGGGCGGCTGGATGCGACGGTTGCCGCGCTTGACCCGGATGCACAGGTGGGTGCGACCCGCCGACTGGCGTTGATCGAGGTCGAAGCGATGCTATGGGCGCAGGGCACGCCCCTTCGACGTGAGGAAATCGGGCGAGAGCTGATGGATGCCAGGGCCGGGACGGACCTGTCGGCCATGCGGCTGGCGCGCTGGGGTTTGCGTCGGCTTGAGGGGCAGGGCTCTGCGTCGAACCTGCGCAACTTTCTTGGACTTTACCGCAGCGAAGGGCCGAGCCTGACCGATGCCCTTGCCGCGCGTCCCGTTGGCGCCGCTTTCGACGATGGGGCCGAGGAATTCCTGGCCGGCCATGCCGCACTTGCCGGGATCGAGCCGATTGCCCGTGCGCCGGCCCTGCGGGTCGCCTGGCGTATCGCCGACCTCTCGGCACCGGAATGCCTTGCCGAACCCGCCTGCTGGACAGCACGCGACATGGCGGAAGGATGCGAGGCGTTGAAATTTGTTCCCCTGGGTCGCAGCGGTCGCCGGGTCTGGATCGACACCGGCCCCCCTGCCGATCGGATGGCGCGACAGCTTGAAGCCGTGCTGCAAGGCGCGATCGAGGCGCGGCGCGAATTGAAGCGTGTCTCGGACTGGGCCGACCGCGCCCGCCGCGAAACCGCCGGGATCAAGGGCGACAACCCGGCGCGCGTGATCGCGGTTCTGGCCGCCCATCCGCTGATGTCGACGGCGATGGTCGAAACCGCGACCGGGATCAGCCGCGACACCGCCGAGCGATTGCTTGCCCGGATGCAGGCCATGGGCCTTCTGCGCGAGATCACCGGCGCAAGGCGGTTCCGGCTGTGGAGCGTCGGCGGCTAAGCCGCTTCGCGGATGACGTCCATGAACAGACTCTTGATCGCGCCGGAGTCGCAGTCAAGCGCGGCTGCGGACCTGTGCTGGCGTTCAATCCGCCTGATCCGCCCGATTTCTTCCCCTTCCAGCACGACACCCATCGCGGTCTCCTCCATGGTGAACAGCTCGGGATGCAGGCAGGCGATGACCGCCATCGGGTCATGCAGCGCGCAACCCGGTTGTCCGACCGAGCGATAGAAATCCAGATAAAGTCCCGCCATTCCGTTCAGGAAGCCACCGTCATGGGGTGCGGCTTCAGCCAGCGCATGAAAGTCGGCCGCGCCAAGCTGGGCGCGCATGGTGACATCCAGGCCGATCAGTTGGATCTCGGCACCCGAACCCAAGACTTCCTCCAGCGCATGGGGGTCGTGATAGGTATTCGCCTCGGCATGGGGGGTGATATTTCCCGGCGCATCCAGCGCGCCGCCCATCAGGACGATCCGCCCGATATTGCGTGCGAAATCTGGATCCAGACGCAGGGCCTCGGCCACGTTGGTAATGGGGCCGATTGGGCAAAGGGTGATCTGGCCGGGGTTTTCGCGGGCCAGACGGGTCATCAGTTCCGCTGCCGTCTCGTCCACCGCTCGGCGGCTGGGCTGCGCCGCAGGCAGGTGCCCGAAACCCTGGGCTCCGTGGATATGGGCGGGCGGGGCGAAGGGCGGCAGCACCAGCGGATGCGCGGCGCCCTGCGCCACGGGTATATCAAGGCCGCAATGCTCGACCAGCGCCAACGCGTTCCGGGTCGCAATCTCGACCGGCACGTTCCCGAAGACCGTGGTCAGGCCTACCAGCTCGATGCGCGGGTGGCGCGCGGCAAAGATGATGGCCATGGCATCGTCGATGCCGGGATCGGTGTCGATCAGAAGTTTCATGGGCGTATCCGTTGACAGAAGCGCCTCATGTAGCCCGCCGGGCCTGTGGCTTCAACTGATCCGCGTCCGCAGAGAGCCGTCACCTTCGCGCGTGACCTGCACCTGCTGCAGGGTGCCGCCCACCCTGATCGTCGCGGTATATCCGGGCCAATCCGAGGGCAGGGTGGGCACGACCTCCAGCCGGTTCCCTTCGCGGATCTGCAGGCCCAGAATATGCTCGACCGCAACCCGGTGCAGCCAACCGGCCGAGCCGGTATACCAGGTCCATCCCGCGCGCCCGCGCTTTTCATCTGCTCCATAGACATCGGCCGCGACGACATAGGGTTCACCCCGATACCGATGCATGGTGTCCGGGTCGCTGGCATGGGTGATCGGGTTCAGCATCCGGAACACGCGCCAGGCATCATCGCCCCGCCCGGCCATGCACAGCGCCTGAACCATCCAGATCGCGGCATGGGTGTATTGTCCGCCATTCTCGCGCACACCAGGGGGATAGCCCTTGATATAGCCCGGATCCTGCGCCGTCTGGGCGAAAGGCGGAGTGAAAAGGCGCAGCAGCATTCCATCTTCGTCCAGCAGGTGCGACAGCGCCGCGTCCAGCGCCGGACCCCGACGACGCTTGGCCCCCGCGCCCGAGATCACCGACCAGCTTTGCGCGATCGAGTCGATCTGGCATTCGTCGGACAGATGCGAACCAAGGGGCGTGCCGTCGTCATAGATTCCGCGCAGATACCAGCCCCCATCCCAGGCGCTGTCCTCCAACGCTTTAGAAAGCGCGTCGCGATGTGCCTGCCAAGCGCTCGCGCGGGCGGGTTCGCCGCGTTCAGCGGCAATGGGCGCCATCATTTCCAGCGTGCGTGCAAGGAACCAACCCAGCCAGACGGATTGGCCCCGCCCCGCGGCCCCCACGCGGTTCATGCCATCGTTCCAGTCCCCACCCAGAAACAAGGGCAAACCCTGCGCGCCCGTGCGGGTCACGGCAAGATCCAGCGCCCGCGCGGCGTGTTCGTAAAGGGATGCGGATCTCGCGCTGACCTCGGGGGTGTAGAACGCGTCGTGTTCACCCGGCTCCAGCGGGCGGCCAGTCAGGAAGGGCAGGTTTTCGTCCAGGATCGTGCGGTCGCCGGTGACTTCCAGATAGCGCGCCAGCGAATGGCCCAGCCAGACCACGTCATCGGCGATCATCGTGCGCACCCCGGCGCCTGTCGCAGGCAGCCACCAATGCTGGACGTCACCCTCCGGGAACTGGCGTGAAGCGGCATGGATCAGTTGCGTTCGCGCAAGGCCGGGGTCATAGACCAGCATCGCCGATGTATCCTGCAACTGGTCGCGGAATCCGAACGCACCCGAGGCCTGGAAAAAGGCCGAGCGCGCCCGGATGCGGCAGGCGATTGCCTGATAGGGCAGCCAGCGGTTCACCATCAGATCAAACGCAGGGTCGGGCGTCTGGACCTGAAGGTTCCCGAAGATGCCGTCCCATTCCGTCTGCTGCGCAGATTTCGCCTGCGCGGCGGTGTCGGTCCGCGACATCAGCGCTTCGGCCACAGCGTCGGGCCCCGCCGAAAGGCGGAAGGTGATCTCTTCTGTCGCGCCGGGTTCCAGCTCGATCCGCGTTTCCAGCAACATGACGGGATCTCCGTCGTGGCGATGCACGAAGCGGTGGCTCAGGGCCGAGTCGAACCATGCAGGCATGGACAAGTCGCGATTGCGCCCCTGCCAGATCAGGCGCGACAGGCACATGCCCGTCACCTCGCGATCCACCGACAGGAACATCCGCTGTCCGGTGTAATCGATGGAATAGGGGTTCCTGCACTCGATGGCGCGCTGGTTCGGCAGGTAGCGCGGTTGAAGATAGGGCGCGGCCTTGGCACGGGAACCGCCCATGACCGGCTCAAGAAACTGCGCGACATCCAGCGTCAGGGGACGGTCGGACCGGTTGGTCAGAGCCACGTCGATCACGCGCAGCGGGGCGTCGGGCAAAAGACTGTGGGTTGCGGTGATCTCCAACTCGCCCGACCAGGAGGTGAATTCCGAGAATCCGGCCCCGTGCCGGCATTGGTAAAGGGCGGTTCTTTGGCTGGACAGCGCCGCATAGGGCGTATGGATCGCGCCGGTCCCGACCTCCCGGATCAACATCCCTTCGCCACTGGGATTGCTGACCGGATCATTCGACCACGGCGTCAGCTGATGATCCCGCGAGTTGGCCGACCACGAGAAGCCAGCACCCTCCGCCGAGATGTGAAAGCCGAAATCCTCGCGCGCGATGACGTTGATCCAGGGATTGGGGGTTGTCTGGGCATGGCGCAGGCGGGTGACATAATTGCCGCTGGCGTCAAAGCCGCCGATGCCGTTCCAGAAACGCAGGTCCTCGGCCGGGAAATCGGTGCGGAGCGGGGCGCGTTGCAGGGGACGGCTTGCGGGCCGGACGATACCGCGCTGCAATTCCGCCGCCTCGATCCGCTGAATCTGCTCGGACAGGCTGCCGTTCTGGGCGTGGACGACAACGCGGGCGACGGCCAGCAGGGTGTCCTGTGTCAGCGGTTCCAGAGCATTCGCATCGACCGCGAAGACCGAGGGGCGCGAATGCAGCAGGTGCAGGCTGTGGCACAGGTTGTTCAGCGCCTCGTTCATGCTTGCGGCATAGCTGGCCCTCTGTTCGTTCAGGATAACCAGGTCGCATTCCAGCCCGCGCATCCGCAGGTATTCCTGCATCCTGATTGCCTGATGCGCGACCGGCATCAGGTCCGGGTCGTTGATGCGCAGCACCATGATCGGGTTGTCACCCGAGACGGACATCGGCCACAGCGCCGATTGCCGCCCCATCGCGTGCCGGATCTGGTGCGGGTTCAACACCTGGTTGGGATAGACCAGCAGCGCAGCATAGCGCCGGAACAGCGCTGCTTCGTCCGGGGTGATGTCGGCATGGTGCAACTGCACCTGGCTGCGCGTCCAGGCCATCTGGTATTCGTTGTCGAAGGCGGATTCGTCCGACAGCAGGCGGTGGGCTTCATAAAGCTGATCGCGGCTGGTTGCCGTGACCGTCCAGAATGTCACCACCGCCTCTTTCCCCGGCGCCAGGGTCAGCCGGCGAGACAGCGAGAAAACCGGGTCAAGGGTATAGCTTTCTTCCTGCGGCGGAGGTGTCAGGCGACCGGGATGTTCCAACCCCAGCGGTGTGCGCAGATTCCGACCGCGACCGATGAATTCGCGCCGATCCGTGATTGCTGCCGAAGGAACTCCGGCCCCCGCGGACATGTGCATCAGATGAAGGTCGGGATCCTGCGGATTGCGCTTGTTGCGCCGCGCGAAGATGCGGGCCTGATCCACCTCGGCCTTGGTGGCGACGAACATGCGTGAAAATGCGGTATGGGCGCGGTCGGCGGCATTGTCGTCCAGTACGATCTCGCCATAGCTGACAAGGTCGATCTGGCGCGTTTCCTCCCAGACATTGCGCAGTTTCACGCGTGTGCCGCGGGCGTCCAGATCATCCGACAGGATCACCTCGGTTTCGCAGATGATCCCCTCGCCCTGGGCCGAGAAGCAGGCCTTGTAGTCGAATAGCAGCGCCGAATACGAGATCTGGGGGTCAAAGCCGGGCGCTGCCGTGACCGACCACCAGCGGCGGCTTGTGATGTCGCGAAGGAACAGGAATTCGCCCCAGACATCTGCCGCGGGATCGGGGCGCCAGCGGGTGACGGCGACCGGACCCAGCCGCGAACGCCCGCCGCCGCTGGCATCCAGAAGCAGGGATTGCCGGCCATTCGACATCAGGGCCACGGTGTGCGGTGCGGACAGCGCGTCCCTGACATCGACGATTTCGGATTGTCCGCTGTCCCTTCCCAGACCCAGCAGGCGGCGTGGCGGCGTGATCCGCAGCAGCGAGGAAATCTCGCGCGGGCTGCGCTGCTGCAGCAGCGTCGAGACGCTTTCGATCACCGGGTCGGCGTGGAAACGCTTGCGATGGATGCCGCGCATCAGGCAGTTCGCCACCGCCAGCAGGCTCATCCCCTGATGATGGGCCATGATGTTCATCACCGTTACGCATTTGCGCCCGGCTGGCACGCGCGAGGGAGTGAAATCCACCGCGTCGTAAAAGCCGAACTCTCCCCTTGCGCCAAGTTTCGCCAGGCGTCGCAGGTTCTTCAGCGCACTGCGCGGGCGCAGGTCCGCCGCAATGAAACTGGCATAGGGAGCGACGACCTGGTCATCGCGCAGCCAGCGCCGCAAGGCCAGTTCCGCGACCCCGAAGGCATAATACTGATAGTTCATCATCCCGTCGCGCGCGTTATAGGCGCTTTCGGACACACCCCAGGGCCGCGAGGCGCGCATCCCGTCCCGGATCTGCGCCTCGACCGCGACCTCGCAGGACGAATGCAGGATCGAGCCGGGCGGCTCGTCCATGACCAGGGGCGCCATCATGTATTCGAACATCGATCCCGACCAGCTGACCAGCGTGCTGCCATAGGTCATCGTGGTCATCGGCCGGCCAAGCCGGTTCCAATGCTCGGTCGGCAGATCCCCCTTGGCGATCCCGAAAAGCGAGGCAAGCCGCGCCTCGGATGCCAGCAGGTCGTAATAGGAATGGTCTAGCGTTCCGTCCGCCGCGTTGAAGCCGATCGCCAGCAGGTGGCGTTCGTTGTCATAGAGAAAGCTGAACTCCATTTCGAAGGCAAAGGCCCGCGCGCGTTCAGCCAATGCAGACATACGCAATGCCGAGACCTGCACCAGCGCCGGTTCGATCCTGCCCAGGGCCTCCATCTCGTCGCAGGTGGTGACAAGGCGCGCGGCCCACCAGTCAAGCTCTCGCACCGGGGCAGTCGGAACCTCGGCCAGAAGGCCCTGCACCAGCACTTGAAGATCCGCGGCGGCACGGGCATAGGTACGGACGTGAAGGGCGGCCACGTCCGGCTCTCCTGCATTTCCCATCGCGCGCCACAGGCCGTGGATGCGTTCTCCAATGCGGTCGCGCAGGGTGTTCAGGCTGCGCCTTTCGCGCGGGACCGCGTCATGGATTCGCCGCATGATGGTCAGGATATCGACCGCGCCGGACAGGTCGGGAAGCAGGTAGAGCGTGGGATTTCGGGCCCATTCCTTCAGCGTCGCGGACAGCGTGATCAGGTGGCCCGCAAGGTTTCCGCTGTCCACGGCCGAGATATAGCGCACCCCCAGCGGTTGCAGGGTGTCCGTCGCGTACCAGTTGTAAAGATGACCGCGCTCGCGCTCCATCCGTTCGATCGTGCCCAGCGTGGCGTCCACCCGCTCCAGCGTCTCGTTCAGGGTGATCCAGTTGAATTCACGCGCAGTGACCGTCGACAGAAGATAAAGCCCGATATTCGTGGGCGAGGTGCGCTCGGCCAGTTTCGGGTGGGGATCGATCTGGAAGTTGTCGGGCGGCAGGTGGTTCGTCGCCTCGGTCACGAAACTTTCGAAGAAGCGCCAGATCAGCCGCGCTTCGGCGCGCCATTCCAGGATCTCGTCCGGCGCAAGGGGGCGGGTCTCTTCGTCGCGGATCGGGCGGGCGCTGATCCAGGCGATCAGGGGCGCTGCCAGCCACAGCGCGGTAAATGCCAGCGCCTGCGGACGGTTGTCGGGGCGGAACAGCACGATCAGCGCCGCAAAACCCAGGGCCAGCCCGACGCCCCCCCGCATCAGCCGGACATAGTCGGCCAGTGTCTCGTGCGACCGCGCGGCAACAGACTGGCTGGTGGTCCATTCCAGCAAATGCCGGCGCGAGACGTAAAGCCGGTAAAATGTGCGCATGATCGCATCCATCATGCTCCAGGCCACTTGCGGCAGCAGCGCCAGACGCAGCATGAAGGCGATCAACTGGTCGAGGAATTCGTTGCCGATCACCGTCAGGTGGCGCAGCGGCGCGACCCCGGCCTGTCGCGGGACAACACCCATCAGCCAGCCCAGCAGTTGGGCCAGGCACATCGAGACGCCAAGGATCGCCAGCCAGATCATCACCTCGTCATGGGGCAGACCGATCAATGCCAGCGTGCCGGCCATCATCAGGCTGACCGGCAGCAGGCTGCGACGCAGGTTGTCGATCATGCGAAAACGCGCCAAGGCGTCCAAACCGTTATGCGGGTTCAGCAGATAGGGCAGAAGCTGCCAGTCGCCACGCACCCAGCGATGCTGGCGCGACAGGTCGACCGCGAAGCGGCGCGGGTATTCCTCAACCAGGGTGACATCCGTGGCCAGCGCCGCGCGCAGCCATGCGCCCTCGATCAGGTCATGGCTCAGCACCGTGTTCTGGAGGACCCGGTCCTGTGCCGCCGCGGTGAAGGCATCGACATCATAGATGCCTTTGCCGGTATAGGTGCCCTGGTCGAACACGTCCTGGTACAAATCCGAAACGGTGAAGACATAGGGATCCAGCCCGCCATCCTGCGACAGGATGCGCTGAAACGGCGAGGTCTGCGGTCCATGCGCCAGCAGCGCCGCGACACGCGGCTGGATCACCCCATGCCCGCGCGTGATCCGCCCCAAGACCGGGTCGTAATGCGGACGGTTCACGGGATGTGCGATCATCCCGACCAGCTGCCGCACCGTGTCGCGCGGCATCGTCGTATCGGCGTCCAGCGTCACGACATAGCGGATATTGTCGGGCGGGCGCGGTCCGCTGTCGACGAAACTGGTATCCTTGGAGCCCCGCAGCAGCGCGTTCAGCTCGACCAGCTTGCCGCGCTTGCGTTCCCATCCCATCCAGACGCCTTCGACCTCGTTCCACTGCCGCCGCCGGTGCAGCAGGAAGAAGCGTTTGCCGGTATGGGCATAGCGATCCGCAAGCGCGTTGATCCCCTGCCGGGCATAAGCCAGAAGCTCGGCGTCGCGATCAGTCACCTCCTCGGCGGCATCGGCGAAGTCAGTCAGCAGCGCAAAGCTGATCGCAGGGTCGGTATTGGCCAGATAATGCACCTCGAGATTGTTCAACACATCGTCGATTGCATCCAACCCGTGCAGCAGGCAGGGGATGACCACAAGCGTTGCATGGTCCGGCGGAATGCCTTCGTCGAAACCATAGGCCGGCAGCTGTGCGGGCGGGAACAGCCGGCTTGCAAGGAAGCGGATCAGGGCAAGGGAGGCCTCGGCGAAAGCCGGGAGCGACAGCAGGATCAGCGCAACCGCAAGCAGGGCATTCGTACGCGACGGGATATAGGCGGCGCTGATCATGACCGCGATGGCGATGGGGATCATCAGTACCAGCGCCATCGCCCGAACCCCGCGACGCCGCAGCGCGTGGGCCACCCTTTCGCGCAAGGGCGGGCGATAGCCGCAGCCATGCTCGAACGCCCTCGCCTCGTCCCCCAGCATGATGGCCGAGACTGGCAGCGCGCGGTGTTCGGCTGCGCGCAAGGCGCGTTCCGCAACCTCGGCCTCAGTCAGGTCGGAATGACGCGCTATCGCCTCGATCCGATTGCGGATCAGGTTACGGGTCGGGGGGGCAAGCCGCAGGTGATCGGGGTCGTCGCGCAGGATCGCCTCGATCCGGCTGGTATTCTCGAACCAGTCGCGCCAGTCGATTTCGTCCAGTCGCTTCAGCGCCCGGATCACATGTCCGGCGGTGACGTTGTTGGCCGTCTGGCGCGACTGTTCGTCGGAAAGAGTCTGTTCGGCGGTCTTGCCCCGCGCTTCCAGCCGGCGCGACAGGTCCGACGCGATGGCATGGCCGCGGTCCAGCCGCGCATGGATGCGATAGATGACCTGTGCCACATAAGTGGGGTTGATCAGTGCATGATCGGGCACGACAAGGTCGAAATCCTCGGGCCGCGGATCGTCCTTGGCCATCAGCCGATCGATCGCCGCATTCGCCTCGCGCCGTCCTTGCCGGGCCTGGGCTGCCTCGATGCTGAGGCGCAGCATCCGCAGCAGCAGGACATAGCGCAGCATCGCGGGCAGGCACCAAAGCTCTCCGATGGTCAGCCATTCGACCTGCTGGGCGCCCGCGATGAATTCGGAAAAGCTGCGTTCGCGCAGGTCTGCATCGGTCATCGCGACATAGTCCCAGGCCAGTGCGAAGACGCGCGGGATCGGGCCGCCCGACTGGTCGGTCCCGCGTGGCAGCGAACGCAGGAAATCGGGGCTGAGATCGCGGTGCAGGTGGCGATAAGTCTCGGCAATGGTGTGGTAGTTGTCGAGCAGCCAGCGCGTGGCGGTGGTGATATGCTCACCCTCGGCATCGTCCCTGAGGGCAAGGTGATACAGCGACCTTTGCTGACGCTCTGCCTCGCCAATGTCGATCTGGGCAGCCTTGCTGTCCAGTCCAGGCGTCAGGGCACGGCCCAGTTCCATGACCGCACGGCCAGCCGCAGGAAACCCCGAGGGTCGTGCCATGTCCGGCGCGCCCGGATCTCGGGGGCCGAATTCGCCGCCATCAGCCTGCATCTGCCCCTCCGCCACGTCCCCCTTGAGCAGACAAGAACGGATATGCCGCGCGGGTTCCCACCCTTGCCGCGCCGCGCGCGGCTTTCCCGTTCACATGCGCGACAAATCGGCAGTCCGGTGGGGCAGTCGGGTCAGGCCGCGGTGCCGAGTGCCTTCAGCGTTCCAAGCCGCGCGCCTGCCGTCCGGTCGGCGATGATCGTGCAGGATGGATGCAGCCGCAGATAGGATGCGGGGCAGTCGGGGCTGATTGCCCCGTCCAGAGCCGCGGCCAAGGATTCCGCCTTGGCGGGGCCGGTCGCCAGCGCAAGAACGCTGCGGGCGGCAAGGATTGCCGCGGTCCCCATCGTCACGGCCTGCGATGGCACCTGTTCCTCGGCCGTGAAGAAGCGGGCATTCGCGCTGATCGTATCTGGCAGCAGGTCGACCACGCGGGTCGGGGCGTCGAGCGGGGTGCCGGGTTCGTTGAAGCCGATATGCCCATTCGCCCCGATCCCCAGAAGTTGCAGGTCGACCGGTCCGACCCGATCCAGCAGCGCGGAATACTCTGCTGCGGCACGGTCGGGCTCCACGTCGCCGCGGGGAATGTGGATTGCGTCCTCGGGAATATCGACGTGATCGAAGAAATGCCGCTGCATATACCTGTGATAAGAGTTCGGGTGATCCGGGGTCAGGCCGACATACTCGTCAAGGTTGACGGTGCGCACGCGCCGGAAGCTCAGGCCCGCGCGGTGGAATTCGACAAGCCGGGTGTAAAGCGGCTCCATCGTGCCACCGGTGGCAAGGCCCAGCACCGCGTTCGGCCGGATCGCCACCAGATCCGCGATCAGCCGGGCCGCAGCGGTGATCGCCTGTTCGGTCGTCTTGTGGACGTTCAGTTTCAATGCGCGCATCTTCGGCAAGACTCAGGCGGTTCGCGCGGTCGGCATGCGGGCAAGGTCGACGGGCACCTGCCTGCGGTGCAGCGCCTGGCCGTCGCGGTCGAAAAGATGGGCATTGGCGGGATCGAAGCCCAGCCGGATCGTCTCGCCCGGCGTAACCACCGCGGTGCCGTCGGCCAGCGCGCAGATCGGCCGGTCGCCCGGCGCGATCGCGTGGATCACGGTGCTGCTGCCCAGCCGCTCGACCACGTCCACGCGGCAGGGCAGGCCTTGCGGATCGGGGCGCAGATCCTCGGGGCGGATACCCAGGGTCATCTTTTCATCCGCGGCGGCATGACCATCCACCGGCACGGTGACGTCACCGCCATTCTCGACGCGCAGGGCGATGCCCTGTGCATCGGTGCCGGTCGCGGTCGCGGGCAGAAAATTCATGTTCGGGTTGCCGATGAACCCCGCGACGAAGCGGTTGGCGGGACGATGGAACAGTTCCAGCGGGGTGCCCGACTGCTCGACCCGCCCGGCGTTCAGCACGACGATGCGGTCGGCCATGGTCATCGCCTCGACCTGGTCATGGGTCACATAGATCATGGTGTTTGCCAGCCGCATGTGAAGGCGGGACAGTTCGACCCGCATGTCGCCACGCAGCGCGGCGTCAAGGTTCGACAGCGGCTCGTCGAACAGGAAGACCGAAGGTTCGCGCACGATGGCGCGGCCAATGGCGACGCGCTGGCGCTGACCGCCCGACAATTCGCCCGGCTTGTGCTTCAACCGCTCGGTCAGCTTCAGAACCTCGGCGGCGGCCTGGACCTTCTGGCGGACTTCGGCTTCGGGGCGGCGCTCGACCCGCAGGGGAAAGGCGATATTCTCGAAGACGTCCATGTGGGGGTAAAGCGCGTAGCTTTGGAACACCATCGCGATCCCCCGGCGCGAGGGGGGCAGGTCGTTGACCACGCGCCCGTCGATTTCAAGCGTTCCCGAGGTGATATCCTCCAGCCCCGCGATCATGCGCAGCATGGTGGACTTGCCGCAGCCCGAGGGGCCCACGAAAACCGTGAACTCGCCGTCTCGGATATGCAGGTCGGTCGGGTGGATGACGCGGACCGTGCCGAAATCCTTGGCCACGGCTGTCAGTTTCAGATCGCCCATCGGCTGCTCCTTGGCAGAAAGGTGGGGGCGGGCGTGCCGCCCCCAGCAGGGATCAGTTCAGCGCGGCTAGGCCGTCATTGATCTGCTTGGCGCCTTCTTCCGGCGTGACTTCGCCGGTGATGACGGCCTGGATACCTTCGATCGCAACGTCCTGCATGGCGATGTAATCCTGCAGCAGGGGTTCAGGCCCGCCGGTCGGGATGGCGTCAAGGAAGGGCTTCCACTTCGCCTCCTTGGCGATCAACGCATCGGCGCTGGCTCCGGCGCGGATCGGGGTCCAGCCGCCGGCCTCGTCGAAGGCCGCCTGGCGTTCGGGCGCGGTCAGGAACTTGATCAGGTTCTGTGCCGGCTCTTCCAGTCCGGTGCCCTTGAACACGACAAGACTGTCGGTGATGAGCAGCGTCGAATGCTTGCCCTGCGGGCCCGCCGGGATCATGGTGACGCCGAAGTTCACGCCCTCGGCCTTGGGAATGCCGAACGCGGCCGAGGTATACATGGCGACCTGGCCTTCCTTGAACAGCGGCTCGATCTTGCCGCGGTCATAGGCGACCGGACCTTCCTGCGAGTATTTCGCCAGTTCCTGATAGAATTTCAGCGTTTCGACGTTGTTCGGGCTGTCAAACACGACCTTGCCCTCGGCATCGACGACCTGACCGCCGTTCGAATACAGGAAGTTCAGGAATTCGTGGAAGGTGTTGTCCATATCGGCGGCGGGCATGCCGAACCCGGCGGCCTTGGTCTTTTCCTTGATCGCTTTCGCGGCGGTCAGCATGTCGTCAAAGGTCTGGGGACCGTCGGGCATGTCCAGCCCGGCTTCCTTGAAAAGGTCCTTGTTCCAGTAAAGCGCCTTGGTCGAGAAGGCGCGCGGCAGGCCCCAGGTCTGCCCGTCGATCTGCGCCGTCGAGATGACCGAGGGTTCATAGGTCTTCATCTCATCTTCGGTCAGCGTGATCGGGACGATCTGGCCAGCGGCGGACAGCTGCTTGAGCACGCGCGATCCCATATAGGCCGCGGCGGGTGGCGTCCCTGCGGCAGCAAGGGTCAGGGTCTTTTCCTGGCACTGTTCCCACGGCAGGAACTCGACCCGGACGGTATAGTCGGGGTTTGCCTTGACCCATTCGTCGATATGGGTCTGCTGGACGGGGGCCTGCGGCTCGTTATCTGCGCCGCAGTTGATCAGATACAGTTCGGTCGCGGCCTGCGCGGCGCTCGACAGCGCGAAGACTGCGGTCGACGCGAGGATGATGGAACGGATATTCAATTTCTTACTCCCTGTTATTTGCGACCGTAGCCGTCATTCCTTCACCGCGCCGGCGGTCAGCCCGGCGACGATGTATCGTTGCAGGAAGACGTAGAGCACCAGCACCGGCAGCACGCCGACGATGCTGGCGGCCATCAGTTCGTTCCAGCGAACCTCCTGATGGCCGAAGAACTGGTAAAGCCCGACGGGCAGCGGATTCAGGTGGTTCTTTGAATTGAAGGTCAGCGCGAACAGGAACTGTTGCGCATAGGCGGTGATGAAGGTCGTGATCGCGACGACCACCATGCCGGGTGCTGCGATGGGCAGGATCACCCGGCGCATCGTGTAAAGCCTGCTTGCACCATCGACATAGGCCGCTTCTTCAAGCTCGGCCGGGATGCGCATGAAATAGCTGCGCATCAGGAAAATCCCGGTCGGGACCGTAAAGGCAGCGCCGGGCACGATCATCGCGGCATAGGTGTTCAGCAGTCCCAGCGCCAGCATCAGCTTGTAAAGCGGGATGATCAGCACCGCCGCCCCCACCATCGACACTGCCAGGAACAGCGACAACAGCCCGTCGCGCAGCCTGAACTTGAAGCGGGCAAAGGCATAGGCCGCCGGGATCGAGCACAGCATGGACAGCAGCGTCACCGCCACCGCGATGCCGAAGCTGTTCGCGATCCACCGGCCCAGCATCGGCTGAGAGATCCAGATCTGGTGATAGTTCGACAGGTTCATCCCTTCGGCCATAAAGCGATAGGGGATGCGGAACACCTCGTTCAGCGGCCGCAGCGAGACCATGAACGCCTCGACAAAAGGGGCCAGCATGAAGGTCAGGAACAGGGCCATGCCGGCATAGATCAGGACGAGTTCCCACCAGCGATAGCGGTTGATCATCTTGCGCGTCCTTTTCGGGTCAGCCGGTTCAGCAACGTCAGATAGATCGCCGACAGGACCATCAGACAGATCAGGATCATCACGGCCCGGGCCGCGCCCTCGCCATAGCGGAAGCGGGCGATGGCCGTGCGGTAGGTGTCGATGATCATGGTCGTGGTCGAGCCGCGCGGCCCCCCCTCGGTCAGGATCCAGATGATCTCGAAGCTGTTGAACGTCCAGATCGTCGAAAGCAGCGCCATGGTCGTGATCGAGGGCATCAGCAGCGGCAGGGTGATCCGGCGGAAGCGATAGGGCCGCCCCGCGCCATCCGTCCAGGCGGCTTCGTAAAGATCCTTCGGGATCGTCTGCATCGCCGCCAGAAGATACAACGAGACCAGTGGCGTCCCGATCCAGACATCCGTCACCACGGTCGAGATGAACGCCGCCTGCTTGTAGGCCAGGAATTCGAACGGGCCGGAAAACAAACCGATACGCTGGCCAAGCCCCGAGATCATGCCGAACTGGCCGTTGTAGAGCCATGCCCACATGAAGCAGCCGACCGCGACCGGCACCACCCAGGGCGGCATGATAAGGATGCGAAACAGCGCGCGGCCCGGCACTGCCGCGTTCAGCAGCACCGCGCCGATCAGGCCCATGACCAGTTTCAGGCTGACGGACAATGCCGTCCAGACCAAAGTCCGCCCCAGAATCGGCCAGAAATCGCGCTGGAAGAACTTGGCGTAGTTGGCAAACCCGACATATTCCTGCGTCTGCTTCATCGAGGCGTCGGTAAAGGACAGCCGGAAGGTCTCGACCAGCGGCCAGGCCGCGATGACCCCGACCAGCAGCAGCGCCGGGACCAGAAGCAGGTAGGGAAAAGGATCCGTGCGTTTCATGCTGCCGCCCTGCCGGTCAGGGCCTCGTCAAACCGGGACCAGAAGGGGACAAGGTCGAAGACCCGGCCCTCGGTCCGGGCGCTGTCCATCGCAAGGGCGGTCGCGCCCGCCTCCAACGCGTCCGTGACGGTTAATGGAAGCGATGGCAGCTCGCCCCGCCAATGGGCTGCAAGGTCGCGGGCCATTGCGGCGTCTGCGCCATAATGGTGCTTCATGTCGCCCGCGGTGCCGATGTCGCGGTCGTCGATCAGGACCGCCCCGTCCTCGGCCCGCGTCAGCTTGAAATAGTTGCGGATGAAGTCGCCCTCGGCCATGCCCTGCGTGCCGATGACGGCAAAGCGCCGGAATTCATCGGGCGTGTTCAGGTTGGTGTGAAACGCCAGGCTCGCGCCGTTCTGATATTCGACCAGGGCCGTCTGATAGTCGATCAGGTCGCCCTGACCCGAATAGGCATCGGCCGTACCGCCCCAGCGGGGCGACATGACCTTAAGGTAATCCGGCCTTCCGGCGGGACGCTGTGCAGGCAGGTATTTTTTGCGCCCGCCAAAGCTTGCGACGCGCGCGGCCCTTGCCCCCGCGGCCCCCTGATAAAGGTCGAGGTCATGGCAGCATTTTTCCAGCATGAAGCCGCCCGACAGCGCGCTGTCGCGCCGCCAGTCTCGCATGAAGAAGCTGCCGTGATAGGGCGCGATATGCTCTGAGGCCTCGATCGACATGACCTCGCCGATCTGGGCGGCGGCGGCGCGCAGCGCGCGATAAAGGGCCGAATACCGCAACACCATACCAACTGCGATCCGCCCAACCCCGTCATGGGCGCGCAGCAGTCGCGCAAGTTCAAGCGTCTCGTCCAGCGAGATGACGACGGGCTTCTCGGCAAAGATATGGGGGGTGTCGCTGGCCAGAGCCAGGCGCAGGTGTTGCATGTGCAGGTGGTTCGGAGAGCCGATCAGCAGCAGGTCGAACCTGTGCCGCGCGAGCATGTCGGCCGGGTCGGCATAGCGATGGGCGGGGTCAGCCTCTACCAGCCGCGCATCATGCCCTGGGCCGGGATCGGCAACGGCAACAAGGTCGAGATCGGGGCAATTGTCGCGCAGAAAGGGAAGAATGGCCGCGATCCGATGGCCAAGGCCGATGATGCCGGTCTTCATCCCGTTCGTCATGCGGCCCCCTCCAGCGCCTTTTCCATGGCGACTCGCAGGGCGCGGACATTCTCGGGCAGGGTTTGCGGTCGGCTGGCGGCGATATTGATGCGCGTGGCCAGTGCCTGATCGGCAACGACCGAGGTGCAGGAACTGTGCAGGTCATGCACGCCCGCCTGCAGCAGCATGGCCGCGTTCTCGGGCAGGACGCCACCGCCCGCCATGATCGTGATCCGGTCCCCGGCCAGACGGCTCAGCCGGGCCAGCCCCTCGATACCTTCCGGGGCCGATCGCGTCCCGCCCGCAGTCAGGATGCGGCAGGCGCCAAGCGCGATTGCCTGCTCCAGCGCCTCGTCAAGATCCGGGGCCATGTCGAAGGCGCGGTGGATCACCAGCTCCATATCCCCGGCCGCGTCGCGTAGGCGTGCCATGGTGTCAAGGTCAAGCCGACCGTCGGGCAGCGTGACGCCGGTCACGATCCCTGCCAACCCGGCGGCGCGAACGGCCGCGATGTCCAGAAGCGCTGCCTCGATTTCATCCGGGCTATAGGTGAAGCCGCCGGGTCGGGGGCGGATCATCGCGCAGACTGGGATTTCCGCACGCGCAGCCAAAGCGATCAGGCCGGGCGCAGGGGTCAGGCCGCTGACGGCCAGCGCGGCGCAAAGCTCGACCCTGTCCGCCCCGCCCGCGATGGCCGCGGCAAGTCCCGCGGGATCGTCCACGCAGACTTCCAGAAGCGGGGCGCCGGATTGTTCTTGCATGATGCCTCCCTTGCGTCACGATCCCGAGGCAACAGCAAAACAAAGTTTCTGTAAACTGATTTTTGTGCAGACCTAAAATTTTTTGGCGAGGATTTTAGTTTGACAAAACTATCGCGGTCGAAAACATTGTGGACACCACAGTTTATCACGGGGGCGTGCGGGCAGGGATGCAGCAGACACAGGACGACAAGCCGCTTCACGGCGCTGCCCTTTGGGCGGCGGTGCTGGCCGCGCGCGACTCGATGCCTGCCAAGCTGCGCGCCATCGCGGCCTTCGTGGCCGAGGATCCGTCCGACTTCATCCGCATGACCTCGCGCGAGATCTGCGGCAGGCTGGGAACGTCCGAGCCGACCTTGATCCGGTTCTGCCGCAGCCTTGGCTTCGCGGGTCTGGCCGAGTTCCGCATCGAGCTGGCCCTTGCCCTTGCTGCGCAAAGTGCCGGGACCGCCGTCCATCCCCTGGCCGACGACCGCCGTCTGGCCAACCCGGATGCGAAGCGCCGCATCGCGACAACCGCGATGGAACTGCTGCGGGACGATCATGCGATCCTGATCGACAATGGTTCGACCGTCGAGATCGTGGCCGAACTTCTGGGCCAAAGTGATGCCCATCCCGCGATGACGATCATGACCTCGGGGCTGGTGGTCGCCCAGCATGCGCTGCGCAATGGCCGTCACCGCGTCATGCTGACCGGGGGAGTCATCCGGCCCTCGACCGGGTCGCTGACCGGGCGGCTGGCCGAGGGCAGTTTGAATGGCATGAATTTCGACACATTCGTTATGGGCGCGGACAGCATCGACCCCGAGGGCGGCCTTTCGACCTATTCCGAGGATGAGGCCCATGTCACCCGCGCCATGGTCGAGGCGGCGACGCGTGTCATCGTTCTTGCCGACCACACCAAGTTTCGCGGCTCGCGCCTGCACCGGATCTGCGGATTGGCGCGGGTGGCGATCCTTGTCACCGACCGGATGCCCGCCGAGCCGATTTGCGCGGCGCTGGAAGGTGCGGGCGTCCGCCTGATCGTCGCCGGGGATTCGGCCCAGAACAGCAGGGAATGATCATGAACAGCTTCACGGCGCGGGAAATCGACGCGCAACCCGCGATCTGGCGCGAATGGGCGGCGCCCCTTGCCAGTCAGGCCGGGCAGATACGCGACTGGATCGCGTCGCGCGACCCGCGCGAGGTCTGGCTGTCCGGTGCGGGCACCTCGGCCTATATCGGCGAGGTGCTGGCGCGACAACTGGGCGGAAATCTGCGTGCCCTGCCGACCACCGATCTGGTTTCGGTTCCGAAGCTTGCATTCGACGTGCCCGGCGGAATCCTGTCGATCCAGTTCGGACGCAGCGGTGACAGTTCCGAGAGCATCGGCTTGATCGACCTGCTGGACGCGCATCGCCCGGACATCGACCGGTTGCAGATCACCTGCAATGCGGACAGCGCACTGGCGCGGCGGCAAGGGCCGGGGCCGGGACAGACGCGGAGTCTGATCCTGCCGGGGGCGACCCATGATCGCGGCTTTGCCATGACGTCGTCCTTTACCACGCTGTATCTCAGCGCACTTGCCTGCCTTGATGCGCAGTTCGATGCCAAGGATGTCCTGCCCCGCCTTGCTGACGCGGCGCAGGCGGTTCTGCCGGACCTGTGGCAACACCCCGCGCCGCTTCCGGACCGGGCCATCTTCCTTGGCTCGGGCGCGTTGACCGGAATTGCGCGGGAATCTGCGCTGAAGGTGCTGGAGTTGACGGCCGGGAGGACGATCACGCAATGGGACAGCACGCTTGGATTCCGTCACGGTCCCAAGGCTGCCGTCGATGACCGCACCGCCGTCTTCGTGATGATCCATCCCGATCCGCGGGTCGCGCGCTATGACCATGACCTTGCGTCCGAAATCCGGCGCCAGTTTCCAGGCATTTCGGTGACGACCATTGGCCCGGGTTGCGACATATCGCTGAGCCTGACGGAAACGCCCGCCGATCCGGTGCTATACGTCCTGCCTGCGCAGATATTGGCGCATCGCTGGTCCGAAGCACTGGGATTGCCTGTTGACGATCCGTTCGCGGGGCGCAACCTGACACGGGTGGTATCGGGAGTAAGGCTTTACGAATGGCAGGCATGATCTGCGGCGCGATCGATCTGGGCGGCACCAAGATCGAGGCACGACTATTCGACGGAAACATGCAGACCATCGCGCTGAAACGCGCAGCCACTCCGCGCGAGGATTTCGAAAGCTTCATCGCCGCGCTGGTCCAGCAGATCCGCTGGCTTGAGAGTTCGGCGCAAGATCAGCATCTTCCTGTTGCTATCTCAATGGCGGGGCTGATCGACCCGCAAAGCGGGATCGCCACTGCGTCCAACATTCCGGTTTCGGGCCAGAACCTTGGCAAGGCGCTGCGCGACGCGCTGGGGCGGTCGCTTCCGATGGTGAACGACTGCATGGCCTTCGCCTATTCCGAGGCACATGGCGGCGCGGGCGAGGGTGCGGATTCTGTGCTGGGCCTGATCCTTGGGACCGGCGTCGGGGCTGGTTGGGTGATCGACGGTCATATTCCGCGTCGCAATGCCGGGCTTGCGGTCGAGATTGGCCATGTCGGTATGCCCGATCGTGCAATCCAGCGTCACGGCCTGCCAACATGGCCCTGTGGTTGCGGACGTGTGGCCTGCCATGAAAACTATGTTTCGGGCACCGGGCTGCGGCGGATCGCGGAATGGGCCGGGATCGCCGAGTGCGATCCAGCGGTGATCGCGGGCCACGCAGCACAGGATGCCAATGCGGCGCGGGTCATGGGGATCTGGGCAGATCTGACGGGCGAGATGCTCTACACCGCCCAACTGATTCTGGATCCGCAGGTGATCGTGTTGGGCGGCGGGCTGTCCAATATTGCCGGCCTGCCCGAGATGCTGACCGCAGCACTGGGGAGATTGCGGCTGGGGCAGGTGCGCCTGCCCGAGATCAGGGTCGCCCGGCATGGTGACAGTTCCGGTGCCCGAGGGGCCGCCCTGATGGCCCGTGCCGGAATGACCGGAGAATCGCAATGACCTCGACCTTTCACCCAGGCGTCGGCTCATGCTGATTGCCGCCGACCGTTGCTGGATCGACGGTGCACTGGTTCCCGACCTGGCGGTCGAGGTCGTGGCTGGCCGTGTCTCGGCCCTGCGCCCGCTTGGAAGCGACCGCCCCGACCAGCGCGTGGCGCTGTTGATGCCGGGTTGCACCGATCTTCAGGTCAATGGCGGCGGCGGGGTGCTGTTCAATGCCGACCCGACTCCGCATGGGATTCAGGTGATTGCCGCCGCTCATCACCGGCTTGGGACCGCGCAGATCCTGCCGACGGTCATCACCGATGCTCCCGAGGTGATGGAGGCTGCCGCCGACGCGGTCATCGCGGCCTTCGGGCAACCCGGAATCGCGGGCATCCATATCGAGGGCCCGCATATCGCGGTGGCACGCCGCGGCACGCATGACCCTCGCTTCATCCGGCCCCTCGACGCGCGAACGATGGTGGTCCTGCGGCGGCTGCGCGCGGCCGGGATTCCCGTGCTGCTGACACTCGCGCCCGAACTGGCTGAACCGGCCTTGCTGCGCGAAGCGGCCGCGTTGGGCGTTGTGCTGTCGGCCGGCCATACCACGGCCACGGCGGATCAGGCACGGGCGGGGATGGCGGCCGGGGTTACCATGTTCACCCATCTTTTCAACGCGATGCCACAGATGACCTCGCGTGAGCCCGGCATCATCGCAGCGGCCATCCTGTCCGAGGGCTGGTGTGGGCTGATCGCCGACGGCGTCCATGTCTCGGCCGAGATGCTGCGCGTGGCGATGCAGGCCCGCCCGCGAACGGATCGGTGTTTTCTTGTCTCGGACGCCATGCCGACGGTCGGAGGGCCGGATCGATTCACGCTTTACGGCATGGACATCCATGTCCAGAACGGAGCGCTGGTGAACAGCCAAGGCTCGTTGGCGGGGGCGCATATAGACATGCTGGAATCGATGCGGCGTCTGATCGCGATGACCGACCTGTCGCTTGAACGGGCGATCGCGATGGCGACTGATCTGCCCCGGCAAGCGATGGGGCTGCCGCGCCTGGCCCTCGCTTCCGGTGTTCGGATCCGCGACCTGTTGGCATTGGATGACAGCCTGAACATGCTGCGCCTTCCGGACTAGTGGCGGTTTGGGCTTTCGACTGCTTGCTCCGCAACATTGCGCCACAAATGCCTGAAAACCGGAAATGATCTGATTTATGACGCCGGCATCGCGGAAATTTCTATACTTATCGACAGATGCGGAATTGTTGACAGGCCCAATAATCATACTTTATCCCTAACAGCAGAAGGTTGAGGAGCCTTCTCAGGGGAGGAAAAATAATGAATCGCAAGCTTCTTGCGGCCAGTTCGGTCGCGTGCCTGATGCTGTCCGGCGCGGCCTTTGCCGCCGACCTGACCGTCGGGTTTTCCCAGATCGGGTCCGAATCCGGGTGGCGGGCTGCCGAAACGACGGTGACGCAGCAACAGGCCAAGGAACGCGGGATCGACCTGAAATTTGCCGATGCTCAGCAGAAGCAGGAAAACCAGATAAAGGCCGTCCGCGGCTTTATCGCGCAGGGTGTGGACGCCATCCTGATCGCTCCGGTCGTCGCGACCGGCTGGGACGACGTTCTGGCCGAAGCCAAGGATGCCGAAATTCCCGTCATCCTGCTGGACCGCCAGATCGACGCGCCCGAGGATCTGTATCTGACCGCCGTTACCTCGGACCAGGTCTATGAAGGCAAGGTCGCGGGCGAATGGCTGGTGAAGGACGTCGGCGACAAGGCCTGCAAGGTGGTCGAGCTTCAGGGCACCACCGGGTCGTCCCCGGCGATCAACCGCAAGAAAGGCTTCGAAGACGCCATCGCCGGCCATGCCAACATCACCATCGCCCGCAGCCAGACCGGTGACTTCACCCGGACCAAGGGCAAGGAAGTGATGGAAAGCTTCATCAAGGCCGAAAATGGCGGCAAGGATATCTGCGCCGTCTATGCCCATAACGACGACATGGCGGTCGGCGCGATCCAGGCGATCAAGGAAGCCGGCCTGAAGCCCGGCACCGATATCAAGGTCGTCTCGATCGATGCCGTGCCGGACATCTTCCTGGCCATGTCCGAGGGCGAGGCCAACGCCACCGTCGAACTGACGCCGAACATGGCCGGCCCCGCCTTCGACGCGCTCGACAAGTTCCTGGCCGACGGCACCCAGCCGGCAAAATGGATCCAGACCGAGTCGAAACTGTTCACCCAGGCCGATGACCCCAAGGGCGTCTACGAGTCCAAGAAGGACCTCGGCTACTGAGTGGCTGAGGGGCGGGGTGCCATAAGCTCCGCCCCTCTCCCTTTTGGGAAATAACGCATGACAGATGATGCGCTGCTTTCGGCGCAGGGAATCGACAAGTCGTTCTTTGGTGTCAAGGTTCTGGACAATGTCGACTTCACCCTGCGGGCGGGCGAGATCCATGCCCTGCTGGGCGAAAACGGGGCGGGCAAGTCCACGCTGGTCAAGATCCTGACCGGGGCTTATCGCCGCGATGCGGGCCGAATGCAGCTGGCCGGGGCCGAGGTCGAACCGCGCTCGGTTGCCGAGGCGCAGGATCTGGGCATCGGCACGGTCTATCAGGAGGTGAACCTTCTCGACAACCTGACCGTTGCCGAGAACCTGTATCTGGGCCGCCAGCCACGACGCATGGGTCTGGTCGACCGGCGCAGGATGCGCGCGGATGCGACCGGGCTTCTGGCGCATTACGGCATCAACGCCGACCCCGATGAAACCCTTGCCCATTACCCGGTGGCCGTCCGCCAGATCATTGCAATTGCCCGCGCAGTCGACCTGTCCGGCAAGGTGCTGTTCCTGGACGAACCCACCGCCAGCCTTGATGCGCGCGAGGTTCAGGCGCTGTTCGGCGTGCTGCGCCAATTGCGCGCACAGGGTATGGGTATTGTCATCATCACCCATTTTCTCGATCAGGTTTACCAGATCGCCGATCGCGTCACAGTGCTGCGCAATGGCCGCATGATTGGCAGCCGGGCGATCTCCGAGCTTCCGCGCCGCGAACTCGTCTCGTTAATGCTGGGCCGGGAACTGGCCGAGGCGACGGGGCATCGCGATCCCGGCGCGGTCGTGCCCGATACCCCCGCTGCTTTCCGGTTCGAGGATTACGGCAAACGCGGTTCGATCGCGCCGTTCAATCTGGATATTCGGCCGGGAGAGGTCGTGGGGATTGCCGGGCTTCTTGGTTCTGGCCGGACCGAGACCGCACGCCTGCTGTTCGGCATCGACCGCCCAGACAGCGGTCGCGCCAGCGTCGATGGTTCGCCAGTGATCCTGCATTCACCTGAGGACGCGATCTCGAACGGCTTCGGCATGTGCCCCGAGGAGCGCAAGACCGATGGCATCATCGGCGATCTTTCCGTCCGTCAGAATATCGTCTTGGCGCTTCAGGCGCGGCGGGGCTGGTCGCGTCCGGTCCCCCGGCGCGAGGCCGATGCGCTGGCGGATCGGTATATCAAGGCGCTGGACATCCGTCCGCCCGATCCGAATCGTCCGATCAAGTTCCTGTCCGGCGGCAATCAGCAAAAGGCGATCCTGGCCCGCTGGCTGGCAATCGATCCGCGGCTGCTGATCCTGGACGAACCGACCCGAGGCATCGACATCGGCGCCCATGCCGAGATCATCAATCTGATCGGCAAGCTGCGCGAAGGCGGGATGTCTTTGGTCGTGATCTCGTCCGAGATCGAGGAACTGGTCGCCTTCTCGACCCGCGTGATCGTGCTGTCGGACCGTCATCATGTCCGCGAACTTACGGGTGCGGAAATCACCGCCGAAGCCATTGTCGAGGCCATGGCCGTGCCCGGAGACGCCGCATGAGCAAACTGAAGCAACTTCGCCCGCAGTTGTTGGCGTTGGCCGTGGTGCTGGTGCTGATCGGATTGATCTCTCCCGGTTTCTTTTCTGTCACGGTGCAGAACGGGCGGCTTTACGGCAGCCTGATCGACGTGGGTGTGCGCGTCGCACCGGTGGCGCTGCTGGCCATCGGAATGACGCTTGTCATTGCGACCAAGGGCATCGACCTGTCGGTTGGGGCGGTCATGGCGATCACGGGGGCAGTTGCGGCGACGCTGGTCGCGGATGGTCACCCGGTTCCCGTGGTGCTGGCGGTATCGCTGCTGCTTGGACTTGCCTGCGGCATCTGGAACGGCGTGCTGGTGGCGTTTCTGGACATCCAGCCAATCATCGCAACGCTGATCCTGATGGTCGCGGGGCGAGGCATCGCGCAGCTCGTCACCGGGGGGGTGATCCTGACGTTCAACGACCCGGCCTTTTCCTTTATCGGCTCTGGCGCGGTCCTTGGGATTCCGATGCCGATCCTGATCTGGCTGGCGATGGGGCTGGTGGTCGGATTGCTGGTCCGCCGCAGCGCACTTGGCTTGTTGATCGAGGCGGTGGGGATCAACCGGCGCGGCTCGATGTTGGTCGGGGTGCGCGCGCGGTTCCTGATCCTGGCGACCTATGCGATCTCGGGTCTGTGTGCGGCCATGGCGGGGATGATCGTGACCGCCGATATTCACGGCGCCGATGCGAACAATGCGGGACTGTGGCTGGAACTTGACGCGATACTTGCGGTGGTGATCGGCGGTACCTCGCTGGCAGGGGGGCGGTTTTCGATCACCGCTTCGCTGATCGGGGCGCTGATCATCCAGGCATTGAACACCGGGATTCTGATCTCGGGCTGGCCGCCAGAATTCAACCTGATCGTCAAGGCCGTGGTCATCGTCGCCATTCTGACGCTTCAATCCCCAGCGGTCGCGGATGAACTGGCAGTATTGCGCGACATGCTGCGCCGCCGTCGAGGTGCCCAGAAATGATCCGAGCCCGCAACCTTCCCTTCGTCGCGACAGTGCTGATCTTTCTGGTCGCCTATGGGCTTTGCGTCCTGCAATTCCCGAACATGCTGTCCTTTCGGGTCGCCGGAAACCTGCTGACGGACAATGCCTTCCTGGGCATCGCGGCGGTCGGCATGACCTTCGTGATCCTGTCGGGGGGGATCGACCTGTCTGTCGGCGCGGTCATCGCCTTCACCTCGGTATTCGTCGCGGTCCTGATCCGGGCCGGGGTCCATCCAGCAATCGCCTTCGGACTGGCACTGGTGATCTCGACCGGGTTCGGGGCACTGATGGGGCTGACGATCCACGCGCTGAAGATGCCCGCCTTTGTCGTGACGCTGGCGGGGATGTTCCTGGCACGGGGGGCGGCCTTCCTGATCTCGACCGATTCAGTGCCGATCAACCATGATTTCCTGCGCCTGCTGAAGGGGATCGCGATCCGTTTGCCGGACAAGGGCAAGCTGACCTGCCTGGCAATCCTGATGCTGCTGGCCTTTGTCGTCGGCGTCATCCTGGCGCATCGCACCCGGTTCGGCGCTAACGTCTATGCGATTGGCGGGTCCGAGCAGTCGGCCGAACTGATGGGCGTGCCGCTGCGCAAGACGATGATCCAGCTTTACGCATTCTCGGGCTTCATGGCCGGCTTGGCGGGGCTTGCCTATACGCTTTACACCTCGGCCGGCTATTCCTTGGCGACGGTCGGGGTCGAACTGGACGCGATCGCGGCGGTGGTCGTGGGCGGCACCCTGCTGACGGGGGGCGCCGGGCTGGTGCTGGGCACTTTGTTCGGGGTACTGATCCAGGGTTTGATCCAGACCTATATCGTCTTTGACGGAACGCTTTCGTCGTGGTGGACCAAGATCGTGGTGGGGCTGCTGCTTTTTGCCTTCATCCTGCTGCAACGGCTTATACTGATGGTCTCGGAACGACGGACGGCCATTCGCGCAGCTGCCGGAGGCTGATATGGGGGTTCTGCGTCGCCGCATGTTCGGAAACCAGCCGCGCAGCAGTCATGCCCGCGTGGTGGACGGGCTGGGGCGCGCGATCATTTCCGGCGAATTCGCTGAAGGAGAGACCCTTCCGGGCGACCCCCAGTTGCTGGAGCGGTTCGGCGTTTCGCGCAGCGTGCTGCGCGAGGCGATGAAGACACTGTCCGCAAAGGGCCTGATCTGCGCCAAATCCCGCGTCGGCACCCGCGTCAATCCACGCGACGACTGGAATTTCGTCGATTCCGACGTGATCTCGTGGAAGATGCAGGCGGGCATGGACCGGGAATTTGTCGTGCACCTGCGCGACATGCGGCTTGCGTTCGAACCGGCTGCGGCCCGGCTGGCCGCCCTTTACGCCACCAGCGAGGAAATCGTCGAGCTGTTCAGCATCGTCGCGCGCATCGACAATCCAAACCACAGCCGTGAATCCGTCGCGCAGGAGGATCTGAATTTTCACCTTGCGGTGGCAGAGATGTCCCGCAATCCCTTCATGCGTTCGGTCACCACCCTGATCGAGGCGGCGCTGGCGGTCTCGTTCCAGATATCGTCTCCTGCGCTCAGCCCAGAGGGGATCTCTCGCTGCGCCTCGCAGCATCTGCGTATTGCAAGTGCGATCGCCGCGCGCGATCCCGATGCTGCCGACGCTGCGATGCGCGAAGTTGTGCTGGAAGGCGCCGAAAGAGCCAGCGAGGCGATCTGATCGCCGCCCGCGCGCCTGTTCCAGTCCCGCCAGCGGGAGCATTTGGACTTCCTGCCAGACGGCAGCCACGCTAGGCTTCCCAAAAAAGTGAGCAGGAGGCAGTGATGCGTATTTCATTCAGGCATACGGCAAGCTTTACGATCCTTGCGCTGGTCCTCGCCTCGTGCGGGGGCGGTGGCTATGGGCCAAGGGGCGGCGGCGTCAGCCAGCAAACCCAGGAAATCAAGTGGGGCCGCTATCAGAATCCGCCCGCCGCCAAGGTGGCGGGGATGCAAAGCTGGGTCGAGGGCTTCAAGGCGCGGGCGCGTTCGCAGGGGATCAGCGACGCAACGCTGAGCCTGGCATTCCGCGACGTGACCTATAACCCCGAAGTCATCCGCCGCAGCCAAAGTCAGGCCGAGTTCAAGAAATCCCTGTGGGAGTATCTGGAAAACGCCGTGTCGGAAAAGCGCCAGACGAATGGTCGCGCGGCGCTATCCCGCTTCTCCGGTCCGCTGAGCCGGGTCGAGGCGACCTATGGTGTCGACAAGGAGGTCGTGACCGCCGTCTGGGGCATGGAATCCACCTATGGCGAGCGGCGTGGCGACATGCCCCTGATCGAGGCGCTGTCAACGCTGAGCTATGAAGGATATCGCGGCGATTTCTTCCGCAGCCAGCTGATGGCGGCGCTGCGCATCCTGCAATCGGGCGATATCGACCCTGGGCACATGTCGGGCAGCTGGGCGGGGGCGATGGGGCATACCCAGTTCATCCCGACCACTTATCTTGCCTATGCCGTCGATTTCACCGGCGACGGCCGCCGCGACATCTGGTCGAACGACCCGACGGATTCGCTGGCCTCGACGGCGAACTACCTGGCGAAATCCGGTTGGCAGCACGGTCTGCCTGCGGCCGTCGAAGTGACCTTGCCGCCGGGATTCAACACCGGCCTTGCGGGCAAGGGCAAGCGGCGCAGCGTTGCCGACTGGCAGGCGCTGGGTGTCCGGCAGGCGACATCGCGCCCGCTGCCGCCCGCCGGAACCTCGACCGAGCTTCTGATCCCCGGCGGTCCGTCGGGTGCGGCCTTCCTGATCACGCGGAACTTCCATGCGATCTTGCGCTACAACAATGCCGACAGTTACGCGCTGGCGGTGGCGCTGCTGGCGGACCGGCTCAAGGGTTATCCGGGCCTGTCCAATCCTTGGCCCGCGGACGCGCCCGGCCTGCGCCTTGAACAGCGCAAGGAGATGCAGCGCCTGTTGACGGCGCGCGGCTTCGATACGCAGGGGGTGGATGGCAATGTCGGATCGAACACGATCTCGGCGATCCGGTCCTATCAATCCGCGCGCGGGCTTCCAGTGACGGGAGAACCCAGCGCGGCGCTGCTGGATCAGTTGCGGCGCGGCTGATGATGACAGGCCGCCCCCGCCTTGGCAGGGGCGGCCTTTTTCTCGATCCGGTCAGGCGTTGCGAAGCTCGCCCGCATCCTCGCTGTCCAGGATGCTGCGATCGGTCTGGCCCAGAACCTGCGACGTGATCGTTCCCGCGGTCATCGCGCCATTCACGTTCAGCGCGGTGCGGCCCATGTCGATCAGCGGCTCGACCGAGATCAGCAGTGCCACCAGCGTGACGGGCAGTCCCATCGCCGGAAGGACGATCAGTGCCGCCATGGTCGCCCCGCCGCCCACACCGGCAACACCGGCCGAACTGAGCGTGACGATGGCGACAAGGGTCGCGATCCATGCCGGATCAAGCGGGTTCACCCCGACGGTCGGCGCGACCATGACTGCCAGCATTGCGGGATAAAGCCCGGCGCAGCCGTTCTGTCCGATCGTGGCCCCGAACGACGCGGCGAACGAAGCGATGGTCTGCGGCACGCCCAGACGGCGGGTCTGGATCTCGACGCTCAGCGGGATCGTCGCGGCACTGGAGCGGCTGGAGAAGGCGAAGCTCAGCGCGGGCATGACCTTGCGGAAGAAGGTCATCGGATTCACCCCGGTCAGGGTCAGCAGCAGCGCGTGGACGCCGAACATGATTGCAAGACCCAGATACGAGGCGATGACGAACTTGCCGAGGTTCAGGATGTCGCCCGCGTTCGACGTGGCCGCCATCTTGGTCATCAGCGCCATGACGCCATAGGGGGTCAGGGCCATGATCAGGCGGACAAGTTGGGTGATCCAGCTTTGCATCAGGTCGATCAGCGCGATCAGGCGGTGGCCCTTTTCCGGGTCGCGGCTGACCAGCCGGATGGCCGCGGTGCCCAGGAAGGCTGCGAAGATCACCACCGAGATGATCGAGGTCGGATTGGCGCCGGTCAGGTCCGCGAAGGGGTTTTTCGGGATGAAGGACAGGATCAGTTGCGGCACCGTCAGGTCTGCGACCTTGGGCGCGTAATTGGTCTGCAGCGCCGTCAGCCGGGCGGATTCCGCCACGCCCTGCGCCAGGCCCTGCGCGCTGAGGCCGAAGCTTAGCGACATGATCACGCCGACCAGGGCCGCGATTGCGGTGGTCAGCAAAAGCGTGCCCAGCGTCAGCACCGAGATCTTGCCCAGCGATGACGCGTCGTGCAGCTTCGACACGGCATTCAGGATGGCCACGAAGACCAGCGGCATGACGATCATCTGAAGCAGTTGGACATAGCCGTTGCCGACGATGTTGATCCAGTTGATCGTCTGGGTGATGCTGGTCGAGCCGTTGCCTTCGGCCAGTTGCAGCGCGACGCCGAAGACCGTGCCGATGGCCAGCGCGATCAGCACGCGCACGGACAGGGAAAGGCCGCGCCCCTGCAGCCGGTAGATCCCGACCAGCAGCGCGACAAAGATGACGAGATTGAGAAGTACCGACGCCATGACGCATCTCCGGTAGTGTACGGGATGATATGTTTAGTCTTAGCTTTGCGCCGGGATAAGGGGCAGCAAAAAATAAGCACGGGCGATTTGGACAAGCGCCCGACGTGGCAACAAAGTTCCGGTCCGATCGAATGTCGGGGGACGGAATCTGGAGTTTTCCGGGAATATCAGGCCGGGTATTCGCCGAACGGGTCCAGAAGTCGGCAACCCGAGGGCTGGAAATCGGCGATGTTGCCGGTGACGACGGTCGCGTCATGGGCAATTGCGGTTGCCGCGATCAGAAGATCGGCCCCGTTATGCCCGATGCGCGCGGAAAGCCGGCCCCAGATCTGGGCCTCGGCCGCGCCAAAGGGCAGCAACCTGTCCGAGAACATCGTGACGGTGCGTGTCAGCCAGTCGCGAAGGTCGCGGGCAAAGGCCGGGTTGGTCGTCTCTTGCCGGGCGATGCCGCGCTCGATCTCGCCCACGGTGATGACCGACAGGTAAACTGTGGCCTCGTCCTGCCGTGAAAGCCAGGACTGGATCTGGGGGCTGCGCTCAGGCCGGCGCAGCGCCGAAAGGACGTTTGTGTCAAGGATCAGCATCGCTCAGAAGGACACGTCCCTTGGCGCGACCTGCGCCCGCGGGGCGGCGTCAGGCTCGGCAGGGAAGTTCGTCAGATGCGTGATGAACGAACCGCGCCGTTCAGTCGCGGCTGCCTGCATCCGGGCATATTCCGCAGCCGAAAGCACGACGACGGCGGGTTTTCCACGACGCGTGACCTGCTGCGGCTGTCCGGCAAGCGCTGCCTCGACCACGGCCGAGAACCGGTTCTTGGCGTCCTGAAGGGTCCACATGGCGTCCTCGATATGCTGGCTAGCTATCTGGCTAGATAGGTGCGGGATGATGCCTTGTCAAGAAAAACGCCCGGCGCAAGGTGGCGCCGGGCGTCTTCACTGCAGATTTTAAGGGCAGGTCAGGATACGCGCAGGCGAAGCTGGCGCGCGAACCACAGGGCTACCATGGTGCAGACTGCACCGGAAAGCAGGTAAAGACCCGCAGCCGGAAGGCCAAGCCAGGCTGCCAGAGCCAATGCCGCCAGCGGCGCGAAGCCCGCACCGAAGAGCCAGGCGAAGTCCGACACGATGGCCGAGCCGGTATAGCGGCGCTGCGGCTGGAACAGCGAGGCGACCGCACCCGAGCTTTGCCCGAAGCTAAGGCCCAGCAGGATGAAACCGACGATCATGTAGATCGCTTCGCCAAGCTGATTGCCAGCCAGCAGAAGGGGTGCGATCAGGCTGAAGATCGCGATGGCGACGGCGCCCCGGAACAGCAGTTTGCGGTGACCAATCCGATCCGCCAGCACCCCAGACAGGATGATCGCGACGAAGCCGAAGGCCGCGGCCAGCGACTCGATCAGCAGGAAGCTGGTCAAAGTCTCATTGGTATAAAGATAGATCCAGGACAGCGGGAACACCGTGACCATGTGGAACAGCGCAAAGCTTGCCAGGGGCACGAAGGCGCCGGCCAGGATCGTCTCGCCTTCGGTCTTGAAGGCTGCACGGAAGCTGGTCGGCTCCAGCTCGTGGTTCTGGAACGCCTCGGTATATTCCGGGGTCACGACGATGCGCAGGCGTGCGAAAAGGGCCACGACGTTGATCGCGAAGGCCACGAAGAAGGGATAGCGCCAGCCCCAGTTCAGGAAATCGGCCTGCGACATGTTCGACAGGAGATAGGCGAACAGCAGGCTTGCCACGATCAGTCCGACCGGTGCGCCAAGCTGGGGCACCATGACGTAAAGGCCGCGGCGACCTTCGGGGGCGTTCATGTTCAGAAGCGAAGGCAGGCCGTCCCACGCCCCGCCGAGGGCAAAGCCCTGACCGATTCGCAGAAGGCAGAGCACGGCGATCGAGATGCCGCCGACCTGATCATAGGACGGGATCAGACCCATGCCGACCGTCGAGGTGCCGAGGATCAGCAGCGCCAGCGTCAGCTTGACGCTTTTGCCATAGTTGCGGTCGATCACCGTGAAGAAGGCCGTTCCCAGCGGGCGTGCAAGGAATGCCAGCGCGAAGACGGCAAAGGACCATAGAGTCGCAGACAACGGATCGACAAAGGAAAAATACCTTTGCGGAAAGACGATGACCGAGGCGATCGCGAAGACGAAGAAATCGAAGAACTCGGACGAGCGACCGATGATGACGCCCACCGCGATATCCGAGGGGGAGACGTGATGACCGGGCGTCGCTTCACGGGGCAGGGTAGAGGTATTGGGAGTGGCTGCGCACATGTCTAGCTCACCTAATCAGGGGCTCCCGACAGCGTAGGGGGCGAGGGGACTTAAGGGCATTTAGTGGCTGCGTTCTTCGTCTGGTCAACGATGATGTTCAAGATGCGCAGGGTGTGGCAAATTGTCCTATGTCTGACGCAGTCACGATCCCTTAGGGGGTTGGCCCCATCTACACCTTCCCAATGCCCCCTCTTCAGGTGAGGTTACGGCTTTCATGCGTATACTCCCCCGCTTGGCGCGCTTTGTCGCGCTTGCTCCCGTTTTCCTGGCACTGTCCGCCTGCAAGTTGGAGGTTCTGAAACCCTCCGGCGATATCGCGGAACGCCAAAAGGATCTGCTTCTGGCCTCGACCGGCCTGATGCTTATCATCATCATTCCGGTGATGGTGCTGATCGTGCTGTTCTCGTGGCGCTATCGCGCTTCGAACCGCAACGCGACCTATAAGCCCGACTGGGACCACTCGACCAAGTTCGAGCTGGTCATCTGGGCAGCACCGCTGCTGATCATCATCTGCCTTGGTGCGCTGACCTGGGTCGGCACGCACCTGCTGGACCCCTATCGTCCGCTGGACCGGCTAAGCGCCAGCCAGCCGGTTCCCGACAAGGACCCCTTCCGGGTTGAGGTCGTGGCGCTGGACTGGAAATGGCTGTTCATCTATCCCGAACAAGGCATTGCCACGATCAATGAACTGGCCGTGCCGGTCGACCGCGAGGTCGAGTTCAGCCTGACCTCTTCTTCGGTGATGAACGCCTTCTACATTCCGGCCATGGCGGGCATGATCTATGCCATGCCGGGCATGGAGACGACGCTGCACGGCGTCTTCAACAATACCGGCGAATATCAAGGCCTTGCCTCGCATTATTCGGGCCACGGCTTCTCGGGGATGCGGTTCAAGACGCACGCGCTTGAACCGGCCGCCTTCGACGAATGGGTGGACGAAGCCCGTGCCGGTGGTGGAATGCTGGATCGTCAGCGCTACCTGGAACTGGAAGCGCCGTCCGAGAACGTGAAGCCGATGTCCTTCGCCGATGTCGATCCCGAGCTGTTCGACCGCGTCGTCAACATGTGTGTCGAGCAGAACAAGATCTGCATGGCCGAGATGATGGCGCTGGACGCGCAGGGCGGAACCGGCCTTGCCGGCACGATCAACGTCGCCCAGCTGACCCATGACAAGAACGTCCGCCGCGGGCTTGCCCGCCCGGTCCTGGGGCAAGAGCCCTTCATGGTCACCAGCTTCTGCACGCCCGCCGACTCGGCCCGCATGTTTGACGACCTGCGCCAGTCGCAGCCGGTCACGCGTGTGGACCAGTCGCCGATGCGCGGCATCGCGCTGCCCCGCCCCGAAAATCGCCTAGGCCTTGGCATCGACATGCCGCGGCTCATCCAGGACGCACGGCGGACCAACGCCGTCGAGCCCCAACTCTGAGCCGGAGTCCCAGATGGCCATTCCAACAAATGTCGAAACCACCTTCCTTCTGGGGCGTCTGAACTGGGACGCCATCCCGAAGGAGCCGATCGTGCTGGCGACCTTCGTGGTCGTCGCGCTTGGCGGCGTGGCGCTGCTTGCCGCGCTGACCAAGTTCAAGCTCTGGGGTTATCTCTGGAAAGAGTGGTTCACCTCGGTCGACCACAAGAAGATCGGGATCATGTACATGATCCTTGGCCTCATCATGTTCGTGCGCGGTTTCGCCGACGCGGTCATGATGCGCCTTCAGCAAGCCATGGCCTTCAACGGGGCCGAGGGCTATCTGAACGCGCACCACTATGACCAGATCTTCACGGCGCATGGCGTCATCATGATCTTCTTCGTGGCGATGCCTTTCGTCACCGGTCTGATGAACTATGTCGTGCCGCTGCAGATCGGTGCCCGAGACGTGTCCTTCCCCTTCCTGAACAACTTCTCGTTCTGGATGACGGTGGGCGGCGCGGTCATCGTGATGATGTCGCTTTTCGTCGGCGAATTCGCGCAAACCGGCTGGCTGGCTTTCCCGCCGCTGTCGGGTATCGCCTATAGCCCGTGGGTCGGCGTCGACTATTACATCTGGGGCCTTCAGGTCGCTGGTGTCGGGACAACATTGTCGGGGATCAACCTGATGGTGACGATCCTGAAGATGCGCGCGCCGGGCATGACCATGATGAAGATGCCTGTCTTCACCTGGACTTCGTTCTGCACGAACATCCTGATCGTGGCCTCGTTCCCGGTCCTGACGATGACGCTGATCCTGCTGACGCTGGACCGCTATGTCGGTACCAACTTCTTCACCAATGACCTTGGTGGCAGCCCGATGATGTATATCAACCTCATCTGGATCTGGGGTCACCCGGAGGTCTATATCCTTATCCTGCCGCTCTTTGGCGTATTCTCGGAGGTCACCTCGACCTTCTCGGGCAAGCGCCTGTTCGGCTATACCTCGATGGTCTATGCGACCGTCTGCATCACGGTCCTCAGCTATCTCGTGTGGCTGCACCACTTCTTCACGATGGGTTCGGGTGCCTCGGTGAACTCGTTCTTCGGGATCACCACGATGATCATCTCGATCCCGACGGGCGCGAAGCTGTTCAACTGGCTGTTCACCATGTATCACGGCCGCGTCCGCTTCGAACTGCCGATGATGTGGACCGTCGCGTTCATGCTGACCTTTACCATCGGTGGCATGACTGGCGTTCTGCTGGCGGTTCCCCCGGCCGACTTCGTGCTGCACAACTCGCTGTTCCTGATCGCGCACTTCCATAACGTGATCATCGGCGGCGTGGTGTTCGGGGTCTTCGCGGCGATCAACTATTGGTGGCCCAAGGCCTTCGGCTTCAAGCTGAACGTCTTCTGGGGCAAGGTCAGCTTCTGGTGCTGGGTCGTGGGTTTCTGGGTGGCCTTCATGCCGCTTTATATCCTGGGCCTGATGGGTGTGACCCGCCGGATGCGCGTCTTCGACGACCCGAGCCTGCAGATCTGGTTCATCATCGCCGGCATCGGTGCCTTCCTGATCGCTTGCGGTATCGGTGCGATGTTCGTCCAGTTCGGCATTTCCATCTGGAAGCGCAACGAACCCGAATACCGCGACGTGACGGGCGACCCGTGGAACGGGCGGACGCTGGAATGGGCGACCTCGTCGCCGCCGCCGGCCTACAACTTCGCCTTTACCCCGGTCATTCACGGGCTTGATGCCTGGGCCGAGATGAAAGAGGCGGGGGCTGCGCGTCCGCAGGCCAGCTACATCCCGATCCACATGCCGCATTACACCGGCTCGGGCGTGGTCCTGGCTGCGCTTTGCACGGTCTTCGGCATCGCGATGATCTGGTACATCTGGTGGCTTGCCATCCTGTCCTTCGTGGGCGTGGTCGGCTACGCGATCTATCACACGTTCAACTACGACCGGGATTACTACGTCCCCGCCGAAGAGGTTCGCGCGGTCGAGAATGCCCGCGACGCCCAATTGGCACAGGGAGCATGATGCGATGAGCACCGTTACCCAAATCCAGGGCCCGGCCGACTATTGGGAGACCGAGCCCCACCATCACCCGGAAGGTGCCTCGACCAATATCGGCTTCTGGGTCTACCTGATGAGCGACTGCCTGATGTTCGCAGTCCTCTTCGCGACCTATGGGGTGCTTCACGGCAACCTTGCGGCCGGGCCGGGTCCGAAGGACCTGTTCGACCTCGAGCTGGTGGCGGTCAACACCGCCATGCTGCTCTTCTCGTCGATCACCTACGGCTTCGCGATGCTTCGCATGGCCCGCGGCGACAAGGCGGGAACGCTGAAATGGTTGGCGATCACGCTGGTCTTCGGCCTGTGCTTCCTGTCGATCGAACTTTACGAGTTCAGCCACATGATCCACGAGGGGGCGGGGCCGCAGCGCTCGGCCTTCCTGTCGGCCTTCTTCACGCTGGTCGGCACCCACGGGCTGCACGTGACCTTCGGTTCGATCTGGCTGGTCACGCTGATGGTTCAGGTCACCAAGTTCGGCCTGACCGCGGCCAACCAAAGGCGCCTGATGTGCCTCAGCCTGTTCTGGCACTTCCTGGACCTGATCTGGATCGGGGTCTTCACCGTCGTCTATCTCATGGGGGTGATCTGATGGCACATTCGCATAACCATCATGGCGCGGACCATGGCGCGCATCACGGCCATGACGACCACCACGATCATGGCAGCTTCAAAAGCTACATGACCGGCTTCGTGCTGGCGGTGATCCTGACTGTGATCCCCTTCGGCATCGTCATGGGCGGGGGCTTCGACAGCCGCGCTCTGACCATCGCGGTGGTCGTGCTGTGCGCGGCGGCGCAGGTGCTGGTCCACATGATCTACTTCCTGCACATGAACAGCTCGTCTGAAGAAGGCTGGACGCTTCTGTCCACCATCTTCACCGTGATGATCGTCGTCATCATGCTGGCAGGTTCGCTGTGGGTCATGTTCCACCTGAACACGAACATGATGCCGCAGATGAACCACGAATTGCAGGTCATGCCATGATATCGCGCGCGGCCCCCCAAGGGCCGCGTCGGTCCAGGTCGCGACTGGCCTGGACCCTGATGGCGCTCGCCTCGACGGTGGGCGTCATTCTGTTTTGCGGACTGGGCATCTGGCAGGTCCAGCGCCTCGCCTGGAAAACCGACCTGATCGCCCGTGTCGAGGCGAGGCTGGCCGCCCCGGCGGTTCCGGCTCCGGCCGAGGCTGATTGGCCGGGGATCGCAAGCGGCCCAGACGAATATCGTCGGGTCGAGGTGACGGGCCAATTCGATTTCAGCCGTGACCGGCTGGTTCAGGCAGTTACGCAGCAGGGACCCGGCTTCTGGGTCATGACGCCCCTGCAAACGGATCAGGGCTGGGCAGTCTGGATCAATCGCGGCTTCGTTCCGCAGGATCGCCGCGAGGCCGCCGACCGAATCCAGCCCAGCGGCGACCAGGCCGTATCCGGACTTTTGCGGATCACGCAGCCTGACGGGGCCTTCCTTCGCTCGAATGATCCCGCGGCGGGCCGCTGGTATTCCCGCGATGTCGAGGCCCTGTCGGCAGATGCGGGCCTTGCCACGCATGCCCCCTATTTCATCGACGCCGACCCAGGGCAGGACCCGCAGGCCCTGCCGGTCGGTGGACTGACGGTGGTCAGCTTTCGCAACAGCCATCTCAGCTATGCGCTGACATGGTTCGCCATGGCCGCAGGTTTGGCGCTTGGCGCGTTCTACGTCCTCAGGGCGGATCGGCGGCTCGGAGACTAAGCCGTTCCCGCGTTTCGGGCGGTGTCAGGTCGTGCAGGAAAGATCTTGCCCAGGTAGACACCGGATAGCTTTCCAGCCGCCGCATCAGGACCGAATGCCTGTCGCGCCGCTCCTCGATCGGCATGGTCAGGGCGCGGGCGATGGCATTTGCAACCTCTTCGACGTCATAGGGATTGACGATCAGGGCCGCGCCCATCTCTTCTGCGGCCCCGGCGAATTGCGACAAGACCAGAACGCCGGGATCCTCGGGGTCTTGCGCCGCGACATATTCCTTGGCCACAAGGTTCATCCCGTCCCGCAACGGTGTGACCAGCCCGACGCGCGCCAGCCGATAAAGCCCGGCCAGAAGGCTGTGGCTGAAGGCGCGGTTGATATAGCGCACAGGCACCCAGTCCAGCGTTCCATAGCTGGCATTCAGGCGACCCGCACGCTCGGCCACCTCCTGCTGGATGCGGTCATAGCCTTCGATCCCACTGCGCGAGGCCGGGGTGATCTGCAGGAAACTGACGCGGTTGTGCAGGCCACCGTGATTGTCCAGAAGCTGCTCGATCGCGCGCAGCCGTTCGGGAAGGCCCTTCGAATAATCCAGCCGGTCCACCCCGATCACCAGATCCCGCTGCCCGAATTGCTGATAGAGGTCGCGAATACGCGGCAGGTTGCGGGCGCGGCGCGCCCGGCTGGCGAATCCTTCGGTATCGATTGAAATGGGATAGTCCCCGATCCGCGTGCCGCGCGGAGGGGTCGTCGCCTCCAGCGTGCCGCGCATCGCTTCGACCGCGTCGCGCAGGTTTCGCACATCCGCGCGGGTCTGAAGCCCGACGACGTCATAGCTGAGCATCGCGGACAGGAAGCAGCGCGCGCGGGGCAGGGCCCGGAACATGTCCTGCGCGGGCCAGGGAATGTGGTGGAAATAGCCGATGCGGTTCTGCACCCCCCTGTCGCGCAGGGCCGAGGCCAGCGGGATCAGGTGATAGTCATGCACCCAGATCAGATCGTCCGGCCGCAGCATCGGCAGCAGCGCATCTGCGAACTTGTCGTTGACCGCAAGATAGCGGTCCATGTCGCCGCGGGAATATTCCAGCAAATCCGCGCGATAATGGCAAAGCGGCCAGAGAACGCTGTTCGAGATCCCTTCATAATAGCCAGCAATATCCTCCTGCGTCAGATCCAGCGCCGCATAGGTGACCCTGCCTTCGACTTGCAGACGGGGCGGTGCGGCCGCATCGTTCGTCTTGCCCGACCAGCCCAGCCACAGGCCGTCCTCATCCTTCAGCGCCGCTTCCAGCGCCACGGCCAGCCCGCCGGCGGCGACACCCTTGCCAAGCGCGGGCAGCCGGTTCGAGACCACGACAAGACGGCTCATACGACGTCCTCCCACCGGCGCGACAGCTTGCTGGCGGCGTTGATGAGACCGACCATTGAATAGGTCTGCGGGAAGTTGCCCCAAAGCGTGCGGCTGGCGACATGGACCCCCTCGGAGAGCAACCCCAGACTGTTGCGCTGTGCCAGCACGGCGGCAAAGATCTCGCGCGCCTCGTCGGTCCGGCCCAGCCTGCTCAGCGCGTCGATGAGCCAGAAGGTGCAGGCGGTAAAGGCGGTTTCGGGCGCGCCGAAATCGTCAGGGGTCTTGTAGCGAAACAAGTGATGTCCCTGCCGCAACTCGGCCTCGATGGCCAGCACTGTGGCGCGATAACGGGGATTGGCGCCGGTCGTATAGCCGATCTCGGTCATCAGCAGCAGGCTTGCGTCCAGATCGTCGCTGCCAAAGGCCATGACATAGCTTTGGCGGGTCTCGCTCCAACCATAGGCTTCGATGGCCTCGCGGATTTTGGCGGCCTCGGCTCCCCAGCGGCTCGCGCGGTCCTCAAGCCCCAGATGGGCCGCGATCCGGGCGAGCCGGTCGCAGGCGCCCCAACACATCATGGCCGAATGGGTGTGGATGCTTTCGCGGGTCCGGAATTCCCACAGCCCGGCATCCGGCGTGTTCCAGCGGGCAACGGCCTGCTCGCCAAGCACCTCCAGCCGGTGGAACAGATCGATCCCGCCAAGCCGTGGCAGGCGTTCGTCAAAAAAGCATTGGCTGACTGCCAGGATGACCGAGCCATAGCCGTCATTCTGGACCTGCACATAGGCCGCATTGCCGCGCCGGACCGGGGCGTTCCCGGCATAGCCCGCAAGCGCGTCGCAGCTTTCCTCGACAATGACGCGTTCATGGCCAAGACCAAAAAGGGGCTGCATATAACCGTCCGGCGACCCGGTGGCGAGGTTCAGGACATATTCGAGATAGTCCTCCATCGTCTTGGTTACGCCCAGACTGTTCAGCGCCTTCACGGTGAAGAAGCTGTCGCGAAGCCAGCAATAGCGGTAGTCCCAGTTTCGTCCCGTGCCCTGGTATTCAGGGATCGAGGTCGTCAGCGCCGCGACGATCCCGCCCGTTTCCTCGTATTCGCACAGTTTCAGGGTGATTGCGGCCCGGATCACGGCATCCTGGTAATCGGGCGGGATCGACAGCGCGCGCACCCAGTCGGCCCAGTAGCTTTGCGTCCGGTCCAGAAAGCTTGCGGCCAGAACCTCGGGCGCTTCGCTGAGCGGTTCATCCGGGCCCAGCAGGAAGACCCGCGGCCGGTCCAGCAGGAACGGCGTCTCGTTCAGCACGAACTCAACCGGGGCCGAGGTGGTCAGCCGCAGCCGCTCTTCACCCAGTTCATAACGCAAGTGGTTCGACCCGCGCCGCACCGTGGCGGAATGGGCGCCATAACCGTGGCGTGGACGAAGGCGCATGGTGATGCGCGGCATTCCCTGCAGTGGTTCGATGATCCGGACCAGCGTGCGGCCCCTGAACATCCGCCCGCGGTCGCGAAAGCGGGCCAGGAAATCAATGATGCGCAGGCTGTTGCCCTGCGCGTCGATCTGCACCGTCTCTAGAATGGCGGTATTGCGGCGATAGCTTTGCCGTGTCTCGGTCAAGTCGTCACAGCGGACGGACCAGACCCCGTCCTGTGGTCCGACCTTGGGTTCCAGCAGACTGCAAAAGGCCGGGTCGCCGTCAAATCGCGGAAGGCACATCCAGACGATGTCGCCGAAGCGGTCGACAAGTGCGGCAGTGGCGGCATTCCCGATGATCCCCAGCTCTAGCGAGGGTTTCACGCTCAGATCCGTCATGCCGCCAACCTTTCGTTCAGCCATGCCGCCAGCGCTTCGGGCCCCGCAAGACGCAGATCGGCGGCAAGAGGAACCTCTCCCATCGCGACGGCAATGCCACCGGCGGCTTGCGCGGCGGCAAGCATGGGAAGGTCATTCAGGTCGTCGCCAAAGGCAATCGGGCGGCGCCCGCGAAAGGCGGGCAGGGTCAAGAAACGGCTGAGCGCGGTGCCCTTGTCATCCCCGGCCGGGCGGATCTCGATCACGCTTTTGCCGGGTTGCAGGGACCAGCCGTCGCCCAGCCGGGCAAGGGCCTCCTGCGCGGCATGGGTCAATGCGGCCTCGGCTTCGGACGCGCCGCGCCAGTGCAGGGCGAAGCCTTGCCGCTTGTCCTCCAGCAGCGCGCCGGGGTGGTCCGCAATCAGCCGTGCCAGATCGGGCAGAAGCGACCGGATGGCCGCCACGCGGGCGGCGACGATGCGGTCCGGGGTCGGCGCGGCATCGGGGAAGTCCATGCCATGCAACCCGGCGACCGGCAGATCCGGCCCGACCAGGGACACCAGTTCGCTGCTTTGGCGCCCGGTGATGATGGCGACCGCACCGCGGGTGCGAAGATATAGTTGGCCAAGATCGCGGCGAAGGCCCGGTGAAAGGACCACATCCTGCGGGCGCGGCGCGATTTCGGCCAAAGTGCCGTCGAAATCAAAGAAAAACGCAAAACGCTCAAGATCGAGCGCACAGAATTCGGCAGTGATATCCTTCAAGCCATCCGTCCTTTCAGATGATGCTCTTGCATGATGACGACGCGCCCGAAGGGGTGCGAGGTTCGGGGTTCGCGACAGACGAGGCGGCACCCACTGCGAAGTAAAGACGGCAGGCGCAGTGGCGGTTCCCGCCGATCCGGGGATGCGGCGGCGCGCGGCCCGCTATTGCCCGATGAATGCCTGCATCTGCGCGGCGAAGGGGCAATTTGACAGCAAGCAGCGGGGCGTATCGGTCGAAGCGATCGCCTAGGCTCTGCCCATCATGAACGGGAAGGGCTATATCATGTTGATGGACCAAGATCAAAAGACCGCGCTCGATCCCCGCTGGCAGGCCGTGATGTCACGCGATCGCAGCGCCGATGGCACTTTCGTCTATGCGGTGCGCACGACCGGCGTCTATTGTCGGCCGTCCTGTGCGTCACGTCGCGCCAATCCCCGGAATGTCGGCTTCTTCGCAAGCCCCGACGCAGCCGAGGCGCAGGGGTTTCGCCCCTGCCTGCGCTGCAATCCGCGCGGCCAGTCCCCGGCGCAGGCCAATGCCGTGCTGGTCGCCGCCGCCTGCCGCATGATCGAAGAGGCCGAGGAGATGCCCTCGACCGAGGATCTGGCCCGGCGGATCGGCCTCAGCACCTTTCATTTTCACCGCCAGTTCAAAGCCGTGACAGGGATGACGCCGCGCCGCTATGGGGCGGCGCATCGGGCGGCGCGGGTCCGCGATGCCCTTGCCTCGGGCGCAAGTGTCACTGCGGCAATTCATGAGGCAGGGTTTGGTTCGGCCAGCCGTTTCTATGATGGTGCCGACAGCGCGATCGGCATGGCAGCATCGGCTTTCCGCAAGGGCGGAGAAGACGCGGTGATCCGCTTTGCGCTGGCCCAAAGCGCGCTGGGGGCGATCCTGGTCGCCAGCACCGACCGGGGCATCTGCGCGATTTCGATGGGCGACGATCCCGAACCTCTGCTGGCCGAGCTGCAGGACCGTTTCCCCAAGGCGCAGCTGATCGGCGGGGATGACGCATTCGAGGCGCTGGTTGCTCGCGTCGTCGCATTTGTCGAGGCGCCGGGGCAGGGGCTGGATCTGCCGCTGGACATTCGCGGGACAGCCTTTCAGCAGCGCGTCTGGCAAGCCCTGCGCGACATCCGGGCGGGCGAGACTGTCAGCTATGCCGAACTTGCCGCGCGGATCGGTTCACCCGCGGCGGTGCGGGCAGTGGCCGGGGCTTGCGCGGCGAACAAGCTGGCGGTGGTGATCCCGTGCCACCGCGTGGTGCGCAATGACGGCGCCCTTTCTGGCTATCGCTGGGGCGTCGAACGCAAGCGCGAACTGCTTGACCGCGAGGCGACGCCCTAGCGTCCGCGCTGCCAGAACAGGGCATAGGCGAGATAAAGCCCGGCCGCGGCAAAGCCCGCGGCCCAAAGCTGTGCGCCGTTAATATACTCAACCCCGGCCCAGGCCAACGGGCCCAAGACGCAAAGCAGGCGTACCCAGAGACGGTCGAAGAAGGGGTTGTTCGGATCAACAAGCATGGCCCTGTCTAGCGCAGTCGGGAACCGGGATGAAGGGGGGCTGCGTTCCAATCTGCCGCTTTCGGAGATTGGCCATGTCGCAAGAACTGCAACGTATTTTCATGGGAGAGCAGGATCCGCTGTTTCTGGCCGAAATCCTGTTCCGCACCTGCATCATCTATTTCTATACGCTGGCGCTGATGCGCTGGATTGGTGGGCGCAGTATCGCGCAGCTTTCGATCGTCGAGTTCCTGCTGGTCATTGCGATCGGCTCGGCGGTCGGAGATTCGCTGTTCTATCCTGACGTGCCGCTGATCCCGGCGATGCTGGCGATCCTGTTGGTCGTGCTGGCCAACAAGCTGGTGGACCTTGCGATCATGCAGTCGTCGCGCCTGACTCGGTTCTTCGAAGGCAGTCCGCAGGTCGTCGTGATCGAGGGGCGCGTCGACCGCCACAAAATCCGCAGCCGCGGGATCGGAGAGCACGAGCTTTACATGAAGCTGCGCGACAAGGGCGTGGACGATCTTTCGCAGGTGTTGCTGGCGGTGCTGGAAACAAACGGCACCGTGTCGGTCCTGGTCCGGTCACGGTCCGAGGTGCCTGCCAAGGGCCTTTATCAACCGCCTGCCCTGCCCGAGGCCGAGCTTGCGGGGGCTGCGGGCATCACCGGATCTGCATCACGGTGATCCGATGCGACGCAGTGGGCCGCTTGCGCTGGGGTCAATTCCGCCGCAGTTTGCGATGCGTCACGGACGCGAGCATATCATGACCCAGCCCCAATTTCCCGGCATCCGCATCGATGCGGCCGAGATCCGCATCGTTCATCTGCCTCTGCTGACCCCCTTTGTCATCTCGACCGGGACGATGACGGACAAGATCTTTCCGCTTCTGACGCTGCGGGGCGATGGATTGGAGGGCTTCGGCGAAGGTGTCATGGACATCCTGCCGGATTATCTTGAGGAAACGCAGGCCGGATCGCTGGCTTTCCTGGAGCAGGCGATCCTGCCGCAGATTCTGGGCCGCAGCTTTGCCTCGCCCGCGGAACTGGCGGCGATCCTTGATCCCTGGCGCGGACACCGGATGGCGAAGGCCATGGTCGAAATGGCGGTCTGGGACATGTGGGCCAAGGCGCTGAACATTCCCCTGACTGCCGCCCTTGGCGGCACCCGCGAGGCGGTCGAGGTGGGCGTCAGCCTGGGCATCGCGGATATCCCCACGACCCTTGAACGGGTCGCGACGGCGGTCGAAGGGGGGTATCGCCGCGTCAAGCTGAAGATCCGCCGTGGCCATGACCTGGAATTGCTGGCCGCAGTGCGCAATGCCTTTCCCACGATCAAGCTGACAGTCGATGCGAATACCGACTATCGCCTGCCGGACCTGCCCCTGCTGAAGACGATGGACCAGTTCGGGCTGGACTATATCGAGCAGCCCCTGGCCTTCGACGACATCGACGACCATTCCCGGATTCAACGTCACTTGCTGACGGCGATCTGCCTGGACGAAAGTATCCGTTCCGCCACCGACGCCCGCAAGGCGCTGGTGGCCGAGGCTGCGCGGGTCATCAACATCAAGGTCGGGCGCGTCGGGGGCTTTGGCCCAGCCCGCGCCATCCACGACCTTTGCGCGGCCTTCGATGTTCCGGTCTGGTGCGGCGGGATGCTGGAATCGGGGATTGGCCGGGCACACAATATCCATCTGGCGAGTCTGCCCAATTTCTCGAAACCGGGCGATACATCTTCCGCAAGCCGCTATTTCAAAAGGGATATCGTCGAGCAGCAACTTGAGGCAGTTGGCGGGCTGATGCCGATACCGCGTCATGGCCCCGGTCTTGGGGTCACATTGGACCGCCCCTATCTCGACAGCGTGACCAGCCAGCGGCAAGACTTCCGGCCATGACCGATATCGTGCTGCGCGAACTGGCGACACTGGCCGAGCTGAAAGCCTCGGAGGATTTCCAGCGTGCGGTCTGGGGTCAGGAAGATCCCGCTGACAATGCCGATCTGATGCTGGCGATCCAGCACGAAGGCGGACTTGTCGCCGGAGCGTTCGAAGGTGCGCGTATGCTGGCCTTCCTGATCGCATTTCCGAGCGCGACTGCGGGCGTCCAGCACTCGCACCGGCTGGGGGTTCTGCCGGAAGCGCGCGGGCTTAGGCTTGGCCTGCGGCTGAAATGGTTCCAGCGTGACTGGTGCCTGGCGCGCGGGATAACGTTGGTTCGCTGGACCTATGATCCCCTGCGCGCCGTCAATGCCAGCCTGAATATTGGCGCATTGGGGGCGACTTCCGGCACATATCTTGAAAACTACTATGGGGTGATGGAGGGGATCAACGCGGGGCTTCCCTCGGACCGGGTCATGGTGGACTGGCAGCTTGACAGTCCCGCGGTGGCGTTTCGGGCTGCCGGAACCAGACCCGCGCCCATGCCGGGGTCCACGCGCATTGCGATCCCTGCCGATCTGGACAGGCTGCTGCTGTGCGACATTGACGCTGCGCTGCTTGCGCGCATGGATCTGCGCAGGGCCTTGACCGACGCCTTTGGCCGGGGCCAAAGGATCACTGGATTCGACAACCGCGATGCGGCCTATCTGCTTTCGGACGCGCAGGCCTGATCCGGGCGCGGGGTCCGGTCCGACGCTGCACCACGAAGGAATGCTGGTAACGATGATGAACCCGATGTCGCTTGCGCAACGGCTTTTGCGCAAGAAGCCGATCAGTCTTTTCGCCGAGCAGGCCGCCGAACAGCGGGGCGCAGAGCTGGGCCGCAGCATCACGCTGTTCCAGTTGACCATGCTGGGTGTCGGCGCGACGGTCGGCACGGGGATCTTCTTCGTGCTCGCCGAACAGGTGCCGACGGCGGGACCGGCGGTGCTGGTTTCCTTTCTGATCGCGGGTTTCGCTGCCGGCCTGACCGCCCTTTGCTATGCCGAGATGAGCTCGATGATCCCGGTCGCTGGGTCCAGCTATTCGTATGCCTATGCCACGATGGGTGAGGGCGTGGCCTTTCTGGTCGCGGCCTGCCTTGTCCTTGAATACGGCGTCTCTGCCGGCGCGGTTGCCGTGGGGTGGAGCGAGTATCTGCACAACCTCATTTTTGTGACGACCGGATTGGAGCTGCCGCGCGCGCTGTTGCACGCCCCGCTTGTCGCCGAGGGATATACGCTGCACCGGGGTGGCGACGGGCTGATCAACCTGCCTGCCGCGTTTCTGGTCTTTCTTTGCTGCCTGCTGCTGATGCGGGGGGCGCGTGAATCCGCCCGTGCCAACGCGATCATGGTGATGGTCAAGCTGGCGGTGCTGGCGCTGTTTATCGTCCTTGCCTTCACCGCCTTTGACAGTGGGAACCTTGTGCCCTTTGCCCCGCATGGCTTTGCGGGGATCAGCGCGGCAGCGGGGTCGATCTTCTTCACCTTCATCGGTCTTGATGCGGTTTCGACCGCGGGGGACGAGGTGCAGAATCCGCGCCGGAATCTGCCGCTGGCGATCATTTTGGCACTGTTCATCGTCATCGGGTTTTACCTTCTGGTCGCGCTGGCGGCGCTTGGCGCGCAGCCTCAAGGCATGTTCGGCGGACAGGAGGCCGGGCTTGCCGTCATCCTGCAGAATGTGACGGGATCGCCGATCCCCGCCGTGATCCTTTCGGCGGGTGCGGTCATCTCGGTCTTTTCGGTGACGCTGGTGGTGCTTTACGGACAGACGCGCATTCTGTTCGCCATGTCGCGCGACGGATTGCTGCCGCCGGTCTTCAGTCGTGTGAACGCCCATACCCGCGTCCCTGCGGTGAACACGGTGATCGTGTCCTGCTTTGTCGGTGCCATCGCGGCCTTCCTGCCCGCGGACATCCTGTGGGACCTGACCAGCATGGGCACACTGACGGCGTTTACCGTGGTGTCGCTTGGCGTCATCATCCTGCGCTATCGCAGCCCCGAGGCGCCGCGCGGGTTCCGCGTGCCGCTGTTCCCGGTGCTGCCGATCCTCAGCATCCTGTGCTGCCTTTACCTGATTTCCAGCCTGCCGATGATTGTCTTCCGCATGACGGCGATCTGGCTGATCCTCGCCGCGGCATTCTATCTGCTTTATGCCTCGCGCAGATCGGTGCTTGAGGGGCGTGACGCTGGGTCAGGCCTGCGCGGGAAGGGCCAGCCGGGCGAATAGCGCCTTTACATATGCGGCAGGGTCGTCTAAATGGCGGCCTTTGGCTCCGCGTGTCCGGAGCGGCGAAGGGTTTGGTTCCCTGCCGCGAAGGGTCTGGTGCCGCTCATCGGGTGTTCGGCACCCCCTTTTCTGGCGAAAACATGACAGAACTTCGTATTGCCGGGCCTTTGGCCGCGGCACTGGCAGCCAAGGGCTATGCCAGCCTGACCTCCGTGCAAGATGCCGTCCTGGCGGATGATACTTCCGGTCGTGACCTGCTGGTCTCGGCCCAGACCGGTTCGGGCAAGACCGTGGCCTTTGGCCTGGCCATGGCACCCGACATCCTGGGCGATGGCGACACCCTGGCGCCCGCCGAGGTGCCACTGGCGCTGGCCATTGCACCGACGCGCGAACTGGCGCTGCAAGTCGCCCGCGAACTGGCCTGGCTTTACGGCGAGGCAGGTGCGCGCATTGCAACCTGTGTCGGCGGCATGGATTACCGCAACGAACGCCGTGCGCTTGAGCGCGGGGCCCATATCGTCGTCGGTACGCCCGGTCGCTTGCGCGACCATATCGAACGTGGCGGGCTGGACCTGTCCGGCCTGCGCGCCGCGGTCCTGGACGAGGCCGACGAGATGCTGGATCTTGGTTTCCGCGAGGATCTGGAATTCATTCTTGAAGCGGCCCCGGCCGAGCGCCGGACGCTGATGTTCTCGGCCACCGTGCCCCCGGCGATCGAAAAGCTGGCCAAGGATTTCCAGCGCGACGCGCTGCGCATTGTTGCGCATGGCGAGGCTCGCCAGCATGGCGACATCGAATACCGTGCGATCAGCGTGCAGACGCGTGACCGCGAACCGGCGATCTTCAACCTGCTGCGGCTGTACGAGGCGCAGACGGCCATCGTCTTCTGCAAGACCCGCGCGAATGTCAGCTATCTGCTGGCACGCATGGCCAATCGCGGCTTCAAGGCGGTTGCGCTTTCGGGTGAGCTTAGCCAGCAGGAACGCAGCCACGCCCTTCAGGCGCTGCGCGACGGTCGCGCGCAGGTTTGCATCGCGACCGACGTGGCCGCGCGCGGCATCGACCTGCCGGGGCTGGAACTGGTGATCCATGCCGATCTGCCGACCAATGCCGAAACGCTGCTGCACCGTTCCGGTCGGACGGGCCGCGCCGGGTCCAAGGGGGTCTCGGCCCTGATCGTGATCGCGCCGGAATACAAGAAGGCGCAGCGCCTGCTGAAATTCGCCAAGATCGAGGCCGAATGGTCCGGTGCGCCCTCGGCGGACGAGGTGCGGGCCAAGGACGACACGCGGATGCTGGAACATCCCGCGCTGCTGGAAGAAGTCGGTGACGATGCCGCGCAGGCGGGGGATCTGATCTCGCGCTTCGGGGCCGAGCAAGTCGCCGCGGCCTTCATCCGGCTGTGGCGCGAAGGCCGCCCCGCTGCCGAGGAACTGGCCGTGATGACCGAGCGCCCGGCGCCGAGCGCCCCGCGCGAACCGCGCGAATTTGGGGATTCGGTCTGGTTCTCGCTTTCCGTCGGCTATTCTGGCCGGGCCGAGGCCCGCTGGCTGCTGCCGAAAATCTGCGAAGCAGGTGGTGTCACCAAGGACGTCATCGGCGCGATCAAGGTGCGTGATCACGAAAGCTTCGTGCAGATCGCTGCCGCCGCCGCCGACCGCTTTGGCGAGGCGACCGAGCTGGAAGAGGGCCTGATGATGGTCCGTCATCCCGGCATGCCCAATTTTGAACGCAGCAGTGGGGCCCCGGCACCCCGTCGCGAAGCGCCCGCCAAGAAGGCCTATCCGAAGAAGAAGCCCGAGGGCTCGTTCGAAAAGCGCCCGCGTGGCGAATGGCGCGAAGAGCAGCCGCAACCCGAAGCCGCCGCCCCGGCTGCCCGCAAGGCGCGTTGGACCACGGCGGAAAAATCGGGCAAGCGCACGAATGACGCGGTGGCCCCCTGGACCAAAAGTAAGCCTGCCAAGGCCGAAGGGAAGGCCGGTTGGGCCAAGCCCGCGCCGCGGCGCAAGGCTGAAACCGGCAAGACCGGCTTTGCCAAGGGTCGCAAGGGATAAAAAAGACGCCCGGCCAATCGGCCGGGCGTTTTTCATTCAGTAGGGCAGGCCGACATAGTTTTCGGCCAGCGCCGTCTGGGCAGCCGTGGAATGGGCAAGGTAATCGACCTCGGCCGCCTGCATCCGCGCCAGGAACGATCCTTCGGCCGGGAAGTGGTGCAGCATCCGTGTCAGCGACCACGAAAAGCGCGAGGCTTTCCACACCCGCGCCAGCGCGGTGGCGGAATAGCCAGCAAGCAGCCCTTCGTCTCCCGCGTAATGCGCGATCAGCGCCTTCGACAGGTAATGGATGTCCGAGGCGGCAAGGTTCAGCCCCTTGGCCCCGGTCGGGGGCACGATATGCGCGGCGTCCCCGGCAAGATAGATGCGCCCCCAGCTCATCGGTTCGGAGATGAAGCTGCGCAGCGGCGCGATGCTTTTCTCGATCGAAGGTCCGGTGACCAGGGTCTCGGCCAGATGCGGGGGCAGGCGCCGCCGCAGCTCGGCCCAGAAGGCGTCATCGCTCCAATCCTCGGCCTTGCCGGTCAGCGGAACCTGCAGGTAATGGCGGCTGAGATTGGCATTGCGCATCGAACAAAGCGCAAAGCCGCGCTCATGCCCGGAATAGACCAGTTCGTCCGCAACCGGCGGCGTATGGGCCAGAATCCCCAGCCAGCCGAAGGGATAGACGTTCTCAAACTCGCGGCGTACCGCCTTGGGGATGGTGTTGCGACTGACACCGTGGAATCCGTCGCACCCGGCGATGAAATCGCAATCGACGCGATGGCTGCGGCCTTGGTGGGTGAAGGTGACATGGGGGGCGTCGCTGTCGGCATCGTGGATCGCGACATCCTCGGCCTCGTGAAAGACGGGCGCGCTGATGCGGTCCAGCTCCTCATACAGGTCGCGCGTGACCTCGGTCTGGCCATAGATGGTGACGGTCTTGCCGGTCAGCTTCTTGAAGTCGATATGAACGGTTGTTCCGTGGGCGGTGATGATGGTCCCGTCATGGACAAAACCTTCCGCCTGCATCCGCGAACCGATGCCGGCTTCGCGCAGCATGTCGCACAGGCCCTGTTCCAGCACGCCCGCCCGGATCCGGGACAGGACATAGTCGCGAGAGCGCCGTTCCAGCACGACCGCATCCACGCCCGCGCGGCGCAGAAGCAATGAAAGCAGCAGCCCGGACGGACCGCCGCCAATGATGCAGACCTGATGGCGCATGATCTTTATCCTCCTCGAGCGGCGAAACCGTGTCGCTCATGATCTGCGGCAAAATGGCGCAAGCCATCCTGCCACGAAATGGACGAGGCGTCGGAAAGATTGGACGGATCGTCAGTCGGTCCCGCCCTGTCGGCGGAAGGCTCCCGGCGAAAGCCCCACGCGCTGCGTGAAGAAGCGGTTGAAATAGGCCGGGTCGTCGAAGCCTGCCATATGTGCGATCTGCGCCACGCTGTTGTCGGTATAAATCAGGTAGCGTTTGGCCTCGAGCAGGACGCGTTCATGCAGGATCTCGGTCGCGGTGCGGCCCGCGCGCAGCTTGCAGGCTGCGTTCAGCCGCGCGGTCGTCACCGCCAGTTCGGCGGCATAGAAGGAGGGCGATCGCTGGTCTCGAAAATGAGCCTCGACCAGTGCGCGATACCGGATCAGTAGATCCTGATCGCGGTCGGCGGGGGCAAGCTCGGTCGGTTCCTGGGCGATGCCAAGCCGCAGGACGATCACCAGAAGCCGCATGAACAGGGCCATGATGGCAGAGCGACGCCCAGGGGCGGACCAGATGAATTCGCGGTGCAGCCAATGGAAGGTATCGATGAGCGCGGGAATGTCGACGCCGGACCCGGTCAGACCCATCACGGCGGGGCGTGCGACGGCAAGAGCCAGCCGCGCATCGGTCGCCGTCGCGGCATTCAGCCAGCCAAGAGCTGCGGTGACGACATAGCCGTCGGTGCCGGGGTCGAATTCGAACTGGTGGACGCAACCCGCAGGCAGGACCAGCACGGCGGGGGCGGGGATCGATTGGCTTCGATCCTCAAGCCGGATGGTTCCGCCGCCGCTTTGGATCAGCATGATCTGCATGTGATCGGGATGAGCATGGGCCTGGATGCGCCAGCCGTTGGGACCGCTGCGGTCCAGGATCGGCTCGACATGCAGGAAGTCCAGTTCGACATCCTGATCCCGGTCCCCATAGAGGTAGTAATGCGGGATACCTGTCTGCGGGGTCCGGGTCATGGCGCGTCCTTGCCCAGGTCCGGCGCCCGAAAAAAATCGGGCGCGGGAGGGGGTCGTTCAGACCTTTTGTTTCATCACCTGCGTCGTGGTGATGGCGATCGCCGCCAGCAGGCCCACGATGGCAAATACATAAAAGCCCCAAGGGTGCCCGACGCCAAGCGAAACCAGCGTTCCGCCCAGCAGCGGACCCGAGATCGCGCCGATCCGCCCGATCCCCGCCGCCATTCCAAGTGCGGTGGCCCGGATCGCGGGCGGGTGGTTCGCAGCCGTATAGGCATAGACCAGCACCTGAGCCGAGAAGACGAAGCAGCCAGTGACGAAGACCAGCGGGTAAAGCGCCAGCGCCGGAACCTTGACGGAAAGCGCGGCAAGGAAACCGGCGCTTGCCAGGAACCACAGGATCGCGGCGGGCTTCAACCCGATCCGGTCGCCGACCTGCCCCGCGACCAGAAGCCCGCAGATGGCGCCGATATTCATCAGAAGCAGCAGGAGCAGGCCCTGTTGCAGCCCGTATCCAGCCTGGATCATCAGCGTGGGCAGCCAGGTATTCAGCGCATAGACCAGCAGCAGCCCCATGAACGAGGTGACCCAGATGCCGATGCTGTTGCGCAGCAGGGGGGCGCGGAACAGTGCGCCTGCGGTTTGCGCCGGAACACCTTCGACCGGGGCAGAGGCGATTTCGATCGAGATGCCGTTGGCGCGGGCGATGGCCTCGGCCTCGTCCCGGCGACCCTTGGCCAACAGGAAGGCGGGCGATTCCGGCAGGTGCATCAGCATCAGCGGCACCAGCACCAGACCGGGAAGCGCGCCGGCGATGAACATGGCGCGCCAGCCCAGGGTGGGCAGCAAGGCCAGCCCAAGCAGCGCGGTCGCAACCGCGCCGACGTGATAGCCCGTCATCACCCGAGTCGAGGCCTTGCCGGCCTGCCCGCGCGAGAACTCTGTCACCAGCGCAATCGCGGTCGGCAGGCAGCCGCCCAGACCAAAACCCGCCAGGAAGCGATAGATCGCAAGCTGAACCCAATCATGGGCAAAGGCGCAGGCGAGGGTCGCCAGCGAAAACGCGGCCACGGCCCAGATCATCGACTTGCGCCGTCCGAAGCGGTCGGTCATCGCCCCGATCAACAGGGCGCCCAGCGTCATGCCGACAAGGCTGATCGTCGAAACGAAGGTCGCCTCGGGCTTGGTCATAAAGGGCGATTCGCCGCCCGTCAGCGTCGGGATCAAGGCGCCGAGTACCACCAGATCGAACCCGTCCAGCACCACCGCGACCCAGCAAAGGCTGGAGATCCAGCCTGCGCCGGCCAGCAGGCGCTTATGTCCATCCGTCACCAAGATGCAGTTCCTCCTCGAATTCCGGAATGCGGAACCGTGCTCCTCGCGCCGGTCCGAACGCGGGGCCACTATCAGCGGGATCGATGGTGGTAAATGGCAAAGCGAGGACGGCAAGCCTGCGCCGGATCGTCGATGGGATGAGGATTCAGGGCCGCTCGCGGGCCACTTCCCGGGCGATTTCCGCGAAATCGGCCAGCCCGGTCGGAGCGCTGCCCTGACGTTGCGTCATCCCGACCGCGCCCGACAGAAAACGCGCTCCGGTGGGCAGGATCGCCAGGTCGCCGCGGTCCAATTCATGCGCCACCACGCCGCGCGAAATGAACCACAGGGCGTCCGAACTGAGGCAGATCCCGCGCCCCAAGGCCAGCGACACTGTCTCGACCGCGGGACGCAACCCGGCAAGGCCGTTCGCGGCAAGATAATCTTCCACCACCGGACGGATAAGTGCGGTGGTGGGGGGAAGAATCACCGGAGAGGCCGCAAGGGCCTCTTGCGCGGGCCGATGGCGAAACGGATGGTCGGCGCGCCCGACGAGCACGACTTCGTCTTCGTAAAGATGGTCGAAGCTCAGACCGGCCATCTCGGCCGCGCCGGGCAGGCGGCCCACGACGAGGTCGACCAGACCTTCGCGCAGCATCCGCATCAGGTGAAAATGGGGACCTGTCTCGACGGCCAGCAGGATTTCGGGCCGCAAGTCGCTGAACCGAAGCACCACGCGCGGCATGAAGCGCGTAGCGACAGTGGGCAGGACGCCGACCCGCAGGGTGCCGCTGACACCGGGACGCAAGGCCGCTGCACCCGCCTCAAGCGCCTGGATGGCGGTCAGTGCGTGGCGTCGAAAGACCGCCCCCCCTTCGGTCAGGACGAGCCTGCGGCCCTGGCGCAGGAACATCGGCTGACCCAGCAGCGCCTCAAGCTCGGCCAAGGTGCGGGACAGGGCGGGCTGGGTGATGCCTTGCGCGCGGGCGACCGCAGACAGACCACCTTCGGCCGCGATGTCCAGAAACGCGCGGATATGGCGCAACTTGACCCCAGGATGCATAGCAGAATGGTTATCCATCATGACCGATTTTGCATTATCCAAGCCGGAACCGTTATGCGAGATTATGGAAAGAGGGAGAGCATCATGCAAGTTCTGACCCGCCCCTGGGGCGCGATGCATTACCGGATTGACGGCCCGGCCGATGGGCCTGTCGTCGTCTTCGCCAATTCGCTGGGCACCGACCTGCGGCTTTGGGACCAGCTTATTGCCGAGATGCCCGAGGTTCGCGCGATCCGCTTTGACAAGCGCGGGCACGGCCTGTCGGACGAAGGCGGCGATTTCGGTGTCGAGGATCTGGCTGAGGATGCCGTCGCGCTGATCGAACATCTTGGCGTTGGCCCCGTCGTTTTCGTCGGCCTGTCGATCGGCGGCATGATCGCGCAGACGCTGGCGGCGCGCCGTCCCGACCTGGTCCGCGCGGCGGTCCTGTCGAACACTGCAGTCCGCATGGGGACAAAGGAAAGCTGGGCCGAGCGCATCGCCGCCGTTCAGTCGACCGGGATCGGCGCAATCGCCGATATCATCATGCAGCGTTGGTTCGCCCCGGTCTTTCGCGCGCGCCCCGAGTTGGCCGCCTGGCGCAACATGGTCCTGCGGACCTCGGCCATCGGCTATGTCGGGGCTTGCCGCGCGCTGGCTTCGGCTGATTTGACCGCGGCGACCAGTAACCTTTCCTTGCCGGTCGCGGTGATCGCGGGCGATCAGGACGGATCCTCGCCCGCCGAACTGGTCAAGGCCACCGCCGACCTGATCCGGGGCGCCGCCTTCCACGTCATTGCCGATGCGGGCCATCTGCCCTGCGTCGAGCAGCCCGCGGCATTCGCCGCGATCCTCCGGGACTTTCTCAGGGAAAATTCGAAATGACCGAACGATTCCATCAGGGCATGGTCACGCGCCGCCGGGTGCTTGGTGACGCCCATGTCGACCGAGCCGAGGCCAACAAGACCGCCTTCGACGAACCCTTCCAGACGCTCATTACCGAAGCCGCCTGGGGTTCGGTCTGGTCGCGCGACACGATCTCGGCCCGTGAGCGCTCGATGTTGACCATCGCGCTGCTGGCCGGGCTGGGTAACGATCACGAACTGGCCATGCATATCCGCGCCACCGCCAATACCGGCGCCAGCAAGGAGGACGTGCTGGATGCCCTTCTGCACGTCGCCATCTATGCCGGGGTGCCGCGCGCCAACCATGCGATCAAGATCGCCAAGGAGACCTTCGCGGAGATGGAGAGCAAGTGATGACCCAGAACAACGAAGTCGACCGCGGGCCCCTGTTCTTCCGCGACCGCGACTGGCACCCCGCCGCCTATACGCCGGGCTACAAGACCTCGATGACGCGTGCGCCGTTCCGGCCGCTGGTCGCCCTTGGCTCGACCCTGAGCGAGGAAACCGGCCCGGCCTTTGGCCATTCGATGGTCGGTAATCTCGACAACAACCTGATCCTGAACTTCACCGGCCAGCCCGCCATCGGCGAACGGATCATCATGCATGGCCGGGTGCTTGACGAAACCGGTCGCGGTGTTCCCAACGTCCTGGTCGAGATCTGGCAGGCCAATGCCGGTGGCCGTTACCGCCACAAGAAGGACGGCTATGCCGCGCCCCTTGACCCGAATTTCGGCGGTTGCGGGCGCACCATCAGCGGTCCCGATGGCTCATACGAGTTCCTGACCGTCCGTCCCGGCGCCTATCCCTGGCCGAACCGGGTCAACGACTGGCGCCCGATGCATATCCACATCTCGGTCTTTGGTTCCGGATTCGGCCAGCGCCTCATCACCCAGATGTATTTCGAGGGCGATCCGCTGATCCAGCGCTGCCCGATCATCAAGACCATCGGAGAGGACCGCGCTATTCAGGCCCTGGTCGCGCCGCTGGACCTGAACAGGGCGATCCCGATGGATTGCCTTGCCTACAAGTTCGACATCGTGCTGCGCGGCCGTCGCCAGTCGTTCTTCGAAAACCGCAAGGAGGGTCTGTGATGCAGAAGCTGGACTATCTGAAGGAAACCCCCTCGCAGACGGCCGGACCTTATGTCCATATCGGCCTGACGCCGAACAAGCTGGGCAACGCGGGCATCTATCCGGTCGATCTGGGCGAAAGCCCGATCCGCGATGGTGCCAAGGGGCAGGCAATCACCATCATCGGGACCGTGCGCGACGGGGCGGGCATGATCCTGCGCGATGCACTGATCGAAAGCTGGCAGGCCGATGCCGAAGGGATCTATCCCGGCAATGACCCGCGCGGCAGGGCGGATCCGAACGTCTCCGGCTGGGCCCGCATCATTGCCGATTTCGACAGCGGTGAATGGACCCTGAAGACGGTAAAGCCGGGCCGCGTTCCCTTTCCGGATGGCCGCATGATGGCGCCGCATGTCGCGCTGTGGGTGGTTGCCCGCGGGATCAACCTTGGCCTTCAGACCCGGATCTATTTCGAGGACGAGGACAACGAGTCTTGCCCGGTCCTGCAACGGATCGAGCATCGCGAGCGCGTGAACACGCTGATCGCCCGGAAAACCGGTGACGGCACCTATCGCTTCGATATTATCCTGCAAGGCGAGAACGAAACCGTATTCTTCGACATGTGAGGACAGGATGGGCGATCTGACGAACCGGCCCTGCATTATCTGCGTGGCGATCACCGGATCGCTTCCGACCAAGGAAAACAATCCGGCGGTGCCGATCACCATCGCCGAACAGGTCGAGTCCACGCAGGAAGCCTTCGAGGCCGGCGCGACGATCGCCCATTGCCATGTCCGTGACGACGAGGGGAAACCGACTTCGGACCCGGACCGCTTCGCCCGCCTCAAGGAAGGGCTGGAGCAGCACTGTCCGGGCATGATCGTCCAGCTTTCGACTGGTGGCCGTTCGGGCGCCGGTCAGGCCAGGGGCGGGATGCTGCCTCTGGCCCCCGACATGGCCTCGCTTTCGGTGGGCTCGAATAACTTCCCCACCCGCGTCTACGAGAACCCACCGGATCTGGTCGACTGGCTGGCGTCCGAAATGATCCGCCACGATGTGAAGCCCGAGATCGAGGCCTTCGATCTCAGCCATATCCTGCAGGCGGCCCGGATGCATGCCGATGGCCGGATCAAGGACCGGCCCTATGTCCAGTTCGTGATGGGCGTGAGGAACGCGATGCCCGCGGATCGCGATGTTTTCGACTATTATATCCATACGGTTCAGCGCCTCTTTGGCCCGGACGCGCCCTGGTGCGCCGCTGGGATTGGTCAGAACCAGATCCAACTGAACGAATGGGCGATCTCGTCCGGTGGCCACGCGCGCACCGGGCTCGAGGATAACGTCCGCCTGGACCGCGACCGGCTTGCTCCCTCGAACGCGGCGCTCGTCAGGCGCGCGGCCGAAATCTGCGACCGGTTCGAACGCCCCGTCGCAAACTGGCAGCAGGCGCGACAGATCCTTGGCTTGCGCCAACCCTTGGCCTGATCCCATTCACGCATTCACTGTTTTGAAAATACCCTCGGGGGGACCGGGGGGCTGACAGCCCCCCGGCTTCAACCGATCCAAAGGACCATATCCATGCCTGCTTCCGCCGCCGACAGTGCCATCTATCGCCAGCTTTTCAGCGACGAGGCCAGCGCCGCGTTGTTCACCGACAGCGCCGAGATCCGCGCCATGCTTCTGGTAGAAGGCGCGCTGGCGCGGGTACAGGGCGGGCTTGGCATCATTCCCGAAACCGCAGCCGCCTATATCGACCGGTCCAGCCGCGAAGTGCAGATCCACCCCTCTGCACTGGCGGTTGAGACTGCGACCAACGGCGTGCCGGTCCCGGCGCTGGTCGCAGCCTTTCGCAAGGCGATGCAGGCCCCGGAACATGCGCAGTTCCTGCATTGGGGTGCGACCAGTCAGGACATCATGGAAACCGCGCTGGCCTTGCGCTTGCGGCGCCTGATCGAGATCTGGGACGACCGGCTTGGCCAGTTGATCCGGTCCCTCGGAGAGCTGGCCGAAACCCATGCCGAATTGCCGATGGCGGCGCGGACCTATGGGCAGGCAGCGACACCGACCAGCTTCGGAGCCGTGGTGGCGGGTTGGGGTCATCCCCTGATGCGGCTTCGGGACCGGCTAGCGGCCTTGCGCCCGCAGTTGGCGACGGTCTCTTTGGGCGGAGCGGCGGGAACGCTCTCCGCGATGGGTCCCGAAGGCCCGGCGGTGCGCTCCGCCCTGGCCGAGGCGCTGGGACTGGCCGATCCCGGCCACAGCTGGCACGCCGAACGCGACCGCATCGATGGCTTTGCCGCCTGGATGGCGGGAGTTTGCGTCAGCCTTGGCAAGATGGGCGAGGATCTGATCCTGATGACCCAGTCGGGGATCGAGGAAATCCGCATCTCGGGTGCCGGTGGATCATCGACCATGCCGCAGAAGCAAAATCCCGTCGGCCCTTCGGTCCTTGTTGCGCTGGCACGGCAATCCGTAGCGCTGGCGGGCGCGATGCAGGGCGCGGGGCTGCACCGGCAGCAACGCGACGGCTCTGCCTGGTTCGTCGAATGGATGACCCTGCCGCAGCTTTGCATTTCGGCCGGCCGCGCGATGGCCTTGGCGCTGGATGTCGCCGGGCGTCTTGCGCCGGACGCGGCGGCGATGGCGCGCGGCATCGATGATGGAACGGGGCTGATCCATGCCGAGGCATTCACCTTTGCCCTGGCCCGGCACATGCCCCGTCCCGAAGCGCAGGCCAGGATCAAGGCGCTGTGTGCCGAGGCAGTGAAGGGCGGCAGCTCGTTGCCAGCATTGGTCGCGCGGGATTTTCCGGCGCTTGACCTGTCCGCAGCGGGTGGCTTGGGCACAGCCCCGCAGGATGCGCGCGATTTCGCGGTGAAGGCGCGGGCCTAGCGCATCGCCCGCCAGATCGACGAAGCAAGGTCGCCAAGATCGCCCAGCCGCGCCAGAACATGTTCGCGGCCAAGCCCCGAGGCGTCCTGTTGCCGGTCGAGCCGTGCCATCAACCTCAGCAGGCGCCGCTTGTGGATGCCGCTCCAGACCTGGACGGGATCGGCGACGATTCCGGCAAAGGTCGTGACCAGCGCGGCCAAGACGGACAGCACGATTCCTGTCAGCACAAGTTCCAGCGTCGAGAATTGCGTCGGGAAAACCGAATACCACATCCCGCCCGCCCAGCTTCCCAGCGCGAAATCCGCGACCGCGTGGGAGTGCGCCCGCATTTCGGCGATGGGGGTGGCCAAGGACAGAACGCCGGGCGTCGCTTGATAGAAGATCAGGAAGCCCGACAGAAGCACGATGATCGAGGTGGTGATCTCAGAAACCGCGTTGCGGGTTTCTGCATAGGATCGGATCGCGCTTTGGATCAGGGGGGCGGGCGCGCGGGGCGCGATCCCTTGCGAATCGAGGCGCGTGAGCAGTTCGGTCAGATCCGACTCGATGCGGCGCGCGACATCGGTGGTCAGGAAGATCTGCCGACGGTCCAGCCAGCTGGCTGCGCCCCGGGCGCCGCAAAGGCGCAACATCATCGCGACGAAGCGCAACAGCAGGAAAACGGGCGACAACGCCACGTTCGCCGGGGCGCGAAGCAGGTCTGCGCCGATTGCTGCGCGATGCAGGGCAAGAGTGCCGCGGATGCCATAGCGGTCAGCGACAAAGCGGCCGATCTCGCTTTCCCGGCGCGTCATCGGCCGGGTATCGGCCGGGGCGGGTGCGGCTGATCCTGGGCGCGCAGGGGGCATGAAGCGGGTTCCTTGGTCTGACGATTGATCCTTCAATCTAGGGAGGTCGGGGACATGTCTCAACCATGCGCGGAAGGCGCGATGGGCGGTGGCGTGGGTGGAGGCAATGCCCGCTTTGTCATCACTTGTACTTCCCAGATCTGATGCACAAGCAAGGCGACGGAGGATTTATCACGTGATTACGAACGCTTACCTGACTATCATCGATCTCTCCGAACTGCCTTCTTGCCGTGATCCCATGCCGAAAACAGGTTTCCAGCACAGGGGCATGAGAGAGGAAAACCATCTTCATTTCTGGAAACTCCTAAATCTCTATATACTCAGTAGTGATTTGATGTATTCTTTCCTCGTAGCCGCGGCGCCCCTTGCGCCTGTCCAAGCTCAACGACGAAAGGACGGACATGACCATTCCCGCTCCGCAAAACATCAAGGTCCTATGGTTCCTGCCGACCCACGGCGACAGCCGTTATCTGGGCACTGCCGATGGTGGGCGGGCAGTGAACCTGCCCTATCTGCGCCAGATCGCGCAGGCGGCAGATTCTCTGGGCTATTATGGCGTCCTTCTGCCGACGGGCCGCAGTTGCGAAGACAGCTGGATCGTCGCCGCCGCTCTGGCCTCCCAAACCGAAAAGTTGCGTTTTCTGGTCGCGGTGCGTCCGGGGCTGCAATCGCCCACATTGGCCGCGCGCATGACCGCGACGTTGGACCGGCTTTCGGGTGGCCGGCTGCTGATCAATGTCGTCACCGGCGGCGATCCGGTCGAGAATGCGGGCGACGGCATCCACCTGAGCCACTCCGAACGCTACGAGGTGACGCGGGAATTCCTGGACATCTATAAGGCATTGCTCGCGGGGCAGACCGTCAATTACGAAAGCAAGCATTTCCGGATCGTGGACGGGAAGCTTCTGTTTCCGGCATTGCAGGAAAACGGGCCGAAGCTGTTCTTTGGCGGCTCGTCGGAGGCGGCGAACGCCGTGGCGGCCAAGCAGGTCGACAAATACCTGACCTGGGGCGAGCCGCCCGAGCAGGTCCGTCACAAGATCGAGGGCGTCCGCCGCCTGGCCGAGGCTGAAGGACGTGAAGTGACCTTCGGGATCCGCCTGCATGTCATCGTCCGCGAGACCGAGGCCGAGGCATGGCAGGCAGCGGACCGCCTGATCAGCAAGCTGGACGATGCCACCATCGCCCGCGCGCAGGAAACCTTCGCCCGGATGGACTCGGTCGGCCAGCGGCGTATGGCCGAACTGCATGGCGGTCGCCGCGACGGGCTGGAGATCAGCCCGAACCTGTGGGCGGGGGTCGGCCTTGTCCGGGGAGGGGCGGGCACCGCGCTGGTCGGCGACGCCGAAACCGTGGCCGAGCGTATCGACGAATACAGGCGCATCGGGATCGATACCTTCATCCTGTCTGGCTATCCGCATCTTGAGGAAGCCTACAGCTTCGGCGAACGCGTGCTGCCGCTGCTGCCGCTGGACCATCCGGTGGCGCAACCCAGCGCGGCCGCGAACATGGGCTCATTTGGCGAGACGGTCGGCAATGACTATCGCCCCGCGGCTGAGCCCATCATGCCGCGCCCGGTTCTGGTGACAGGAGGTTAGGGCATGAACATGATCCAGTCTCCGCGCCTGCGCGTCGTCATCATGGGTGGCGGCTTCACCGGCGCCTCACTGGCCTGGCAACTTGCCGAGATGCATGTGCAGGCGATCGTAACCGTGGTCGAGCCGCGCGCCGAACTGGGCCGGGGCCTGGCCTATTCGACGACCGAGCCCGCGCACCGGATCAATGTCCCGGCGCATCGCATGACGATGGACCCTGACCGGCCCCAGGACTTTGCCGATTGGATCGTCGAGGGACAGGCGCAAGGCCGATTGGACCACGACGCCTCCTCGTTGACCGCGCAGGGCGAGCGTTTCCCGCGCCGCGAGCTGTTCGGCGAATATGTGGCCGACAGGATTGCGCCGCATCTGCGCGCGGGCAGGATCCGGCATATCCGCGCCCGCGTCGGCGATATCGAGCGCGCGCCCGACGGCGCGCTGGTGCTTCTGCTGTCGGACGACAGCCGGATCCGGGCCGATCTTCTGGTGCTGGCCACGGGACATCCGCCGCCGGCGGTGCCGAAGGTTCTGGCCGGGCTGACCGGCGCGCCCGAGCTGATCGCCGATCCCTATGCCCCGGTGCGGATCGCGGGTATCCGCCGCGACGCGCGAGTTCTGGTCCTGGGCGCGGCGCTGGGTTCCGCCGATGTCATCGCGACACTGGACGGGCAGGGGTTCGAAGGCAGCATCACCTGCCTGTCGCGTCACGGTCTGCGGTCTCGGTCGCACGGGATCGTCGCACAGGAAAGCACGCAGGACTTTACCGAGACGCCGATCACCAGCGTGGCCGAGTTGCTGCGTCGGGTCCGCCACGCGATCGTGGACGATCAGGCGCGCGGGCAAAGCTGGCACGCGACGCTGTCCCGATTGCGCACGCAGGGCCAGAAGATCTGGTCCGGGCTGGATGATCGGGCCCGCGCGCGCCTGCTGCGTCACCTGCGCACCTATTGGGACGTCCACCGCTATCGCCTTGCGCCGCAGATCGGCGCCATTCTGGACCGTCTGGAGGATGACGGGCGTCTGGACTATCAGGCCGCGCATCTGATTTCGGCCGAGCGGGAATGGAACGGTGTCCGCGTGACTTGGCGGCGCCGTGGCGGGCAGGATTTGGTCAGCGGCGTCTTTGACCAGATCGTCGTGACCACCGGCCCTGCGCAAGGACGGTGTATCGACTGGAACCCGGCGCTTGCCGCTTTGGCCCGGCTGGGCATGATCGCCCCGGATCCTTTGGGGCTGGGGCTGGCCACAACCGATACCTGCCGCGGCCTGGACGTCAGGGGTCAGGCAAGCGAACGCATTCTGGTCGCCGGACCCCTCGCCCGTGGCCATGTGGGGGAATTGATCGGCGCGCCGGAATGTGCGGCACACGCCCGGTCGATTGCCCGCGAAATCGCCAAACGCGCCATCCTTGCCCCCATTCTGCGGCATTCCGGCCTGTCCGAGGGCCGTGCAGCGAACCCGGCCTGACGGGCTGGAATCACCTCGAACCACAGGAGATCATCATGTCGATCCTGACCATCACCGGTTTTGCCGGAAGCTTTTCTGCGCCCTCGCGCACGCGGGCCCTTGTCGAGCAGGCCGTGGACCTTGCCGCGGACCGCTTCAACGCGGTGGGCCAGGTCTTTGACCTGAGTGAGCTTGGCCCCTCGCTTGGTGCGGCGCGCCAGCTGGGCGATCTTTCCCCCGAGGCGCTGGAGCTTGTCACATCGCTTGTCCGTTCGGACGCGCTGGTGATCGCAAGCCCCGTCCACAAGGGCAGCTACAGCGGCATGTTCAAGCATGTCTTCGACCTGCTCGATCCGGGCATGCTGCACGGCAAGCCTGTTCTGCTGGCGGCCACCGGCGGCGGTGATCGCCACGCGCTGGTGGTTGAACATCAGCTTCGCCCGCTTTTCGGCTTTTTCGAGGCGCAGCCATTGGCCACCGGGGTCTATGTCTCGGACCGGGACTTCGTCGGCGGTAAGCTGGTGGACGAAGCCGCGCGCGCCCGCCTGAGCCGCGCCGTTGGCCAGTTCGCGCCATACCTCAGCGATTATCCTGTCCCGGTGCGAGGCGAGAGTGCCGCGCCGATCCTGCACGCCCTGTAAAAGGATCAAAGCCCATGACCTTTACGACATTCACGCGCCGCACGGCGCTTGGCTTCGGGCTGGCGGCGCTGGCCACCCCGGGCCTGCTGCGGGCAGCACCCGCCACCAAGCTGCGCGTCGGCTGGCAGAAAGGTGGTCTTCTGGGGCTGGTGAAGGGGGCCGGGGCATTCGAAAAGACCTTTGCCGATCAGGGCGTTTCCGTCAGCTGGTCCGAGTTCACCTCGGGTCCGCCGCTGCTTGAGGCCCTGTCGGCGGGGGCACTGGATTTCGGCTATACCGGAAACGTCCCGCCGATTTTCGCCCATGCGGCGCGCGGCAACCTGGTGTTCGTGGGGGCAAGCGAAGGATCCCGTGAAGGCCATGCGATCCTGGTTCCGAAGGACTCGGCCATTCAGTCGCTTGCGGACCTGAAGGGCCAGAAGGTCGCTTTCAAACGCGGCAGCTCGGCCCATTATGCGACGATCAAGCTGCTTCAGACGGCCGGGCTGACGCTGGACGACATCCAGCCGCAGGACCTGTCGCCACCAGACGCGATTGCCGCCTTCGATGCCGGTGCGATTGGCGCTTGGGCGATCTGGGATCCATATTTCGCGATGGCCGAAGCACGCCCGAACACTCGCGTCCTGCAGACGACCGCCATTGTCGAGCCGGATTACGGCTTCTTTTCCGCGAACAAGGATTACGCCAAGGACAATCCGCTTCTGGTTCGCCGCGTGGTCGAGACGATCCGTCAGGTTGGTGAGCAGGGCCAGGCCGATCTGCCCGCCACGATCAAGACTTTCGCCATGGAAACGGGGTTAAGCGAGGCGGTTCTGGAACGCGCGCTGACCCGCAAGGGCGCCGATCTGGGCAAGCAAGGGTTCGTCGAGGACCGGCACGTCACCTATGAACAGGGCGTCGCTGACGAATTCTACAAGCTGGGCATCATTCCCCGCCAGCTTGACATCGCTTCGGTGGTCTGGACCCCGCAAACCTCGAGCTGACGGAGATAGCAGATGAGTCTGACTGACAGCCTTGGTCCCGCCCGGGATCCCAGCGCGGGGTGGCGGCCGCGGCTTCCCAAGGCGGAAAGCCTGCTGCCTTACGCCGTTCCGGCCGCAATCCTTGCACTGTGGGAGATCGCGGGCGCGACCGGCCTGATCGCGGACACGATCATGCCACGCCCGTCGACGATCCTGTCGACCGCGGTGCAAATGACGCTGTCGGGCGAGTTGCTCACCCATCTGGGCGTTTCGGCCATGCGCGCGCTGGCCGGGCTTCTGGTCGGGGGCGGCATCGGCTTTGCTTTGGGCGTGGGAAACGGCGTCTCCCGACTTAGCGAGACATTGACGGATTCGACCCTGCAAATGGTCCGCAACATTCCGCACCTGGCGCTGATCCCCCTGGTCATCCTGTGGTTCGGAATTGGCGAGGGCGCGAAGCTGTTTCTTGTCGCGCTGGGAGTATTCTTTCCAATCTACCTGAACACGCTTTACGGCATCCGCAATGTCGATCCGCAATTGATCGAGATGGGCCGGGCCTATGGAATGACCGGGCGGCAACTGTTCCGGCGGATCGTGCTGCCGGGAGCGCTGCCCTCGATCTTTGTCGGGCTGCGCTATGGGCTGGGGATCATGTGGCTGACGCTGATCGTGGCCGAAACGCTTTCGGCTTCGTCGGGGCTTGGCTACATGGCGATGAAGGCCCGCGAATTCATGGTGCTGGACGTCGTCGTGCTGTCGATCCTGCTTTACGCAGCACTTGGCAAGCTTGCCGATACGCTGACCCGCGCGCTGGAACGCCGCGCGCTGCAATGGAGCCCCGCCTATGCAGGCCGTTAACATCCTGCCCCGCGACATCCCGGTCCCGCCAATGCTGCGCGAGAATACCGGCGTCACCGTAAGGCTGGCGAATGTCTCGCGCAGCTTCGACGGGAACCGCGTCCTGAACAACCTCGACCTTGAGGTTCGGCCGGGCGAGTTCGTGTCGATCGTCGGGAAAAGCGGCTGCGGCAAGTCCACCTTGCTGCGCCTGATCGCGGGGCTGGACCGCCCGACCACTGGCAGCGTGACCGTGGACGGAGTGCCTGCCGAACGGGCCGGAGACCGCCTGCGCATCATGTTCCAGGAACCGCGCCTGCTGCCCTGGGCCTCAGTGGCCGATAATGTCGCGGTCGGCCTGCGCGAAGGGCCCGATCCTACGGCGGTGGAAGGCGCTCTGGCCTCGGTCCAGCTTTCCGACAAGGCAGGGGATTGGCCCGCGCAGTTGTCCGGCGGCCAGCGTCAGCGCGTCGCGCTGGCACGGGCATTGGTCAGTAACCCGAAGCTGCTGGTCCTTGACGAACCATTGGGGGCGCTGGACGCGCTGACGCGGCTGACCATGCAGAACCTGATCCGCGACATGCATGCCAAAGCGGGCTTCACTGCCGTCCTTGTCACCCACGACGTGGCCGAGGCCGTGGCCTTGTCCGACCGGGTTATCGTGCTGGGGCAGGGCGGAATCCTGCACCGCGTCGATATCCTGCGCGTCGGCCCCGTGCGGCGTGGCAGCGCCGAAATCGCCGCTATCGAGGCCGAGATCGTTGACGCGATCTTCGCCGCCTGATCTGCCCTGAAATCCGTCACCGTCGCAACCTCTGCACAAGGATGCGGCAGTGCAGCGGGATCGGATCCTTGGCGCCTTGCCCTGCGTTGCCTTTGACACACGGGGAATGGCAAGGCGGGGGCGGATCCACTGGGCCGGGCATGGAAAAGCGTCTTACGATCGTCATCGTCGAACCCGACAAGGAACGCGCATTGCCCATTGTCGACGGGCTGCGCGAACTGGGTGACCATGACATCCGCATCATCGCCGAGGAAACCGGTCTGGCCCGCCAGATCGCCGAGTTTCGGCCCGATGTCGTGCTGATCGATCTTGCAAATCCCTCCCGAGACATTCTTGAGGAACTGGCGCTGGCCTCTGGCCCGACCGAACGACCGGTCGCCATGTTCGTCGACCGCTCGGACGAGCAATTGACCCGCGCCGCGATTGAGGCGGGTGTATCGGCCTATGTCGTGGACGGGCTGCGCCCCGACCGGATCAAGCCGATCCTGGACGCCGCGATTGCGCGCTTCCACATGTTCCAGCGGATGCGCACGGAACTGGCCGCAACCCGCGCCGCGCTGGAAGAGCGCAAGATCATTGACCGCGCCAAGGCAGTGCTGATGAAAGCGCGCGGGATCGATGAAGAGGCCGCCTATGCGCTGCTGCGCAAGACCGCGATGGATCAGGGCAAGCGCGTGGCCGACATCGCCCAGCAACTGGTGATGGCGGCGGGGCTGCTGACATGCCGCTGACCCGGCTGCGCCTTGGCTATCTGCCGCTGATCGATGCGGCCCCGCTGGTCATTGCGCAGGAAATGGGCTTTGCCGCGGAAGAGGGGTTGCAGCTGGACCTGGTCCGCCTGACGGCCTGGGCTCAAAGCCGCGACATGCTGGGGGCGGGGCTGATCGACGCGGCACATATGCTGGTGCCGATGCCTGTCGGACAGGCGCTGGGGCTGGGTCCGGATCTGCCGGCCTTCGACCTGGTCATGTTCCTGTCGCAGGGCGGTCAGGCCATCGCCGTCAACAACCGGATCGAGCAGCAGTTGCGGGCAATCGCGCATCCTTTCGATTTCGCGGATGCCTTGGCCGCCGGCCGTGCCCTGCGTCGGGTCGTGCCGGGCCGGTTGCGCGTGGGTGTGCCGTTTCCGTTTTCGACGCAGCTGGAGCTGGTCAGCCATTGGCTGCTGGCCAGCGGGTTTGGCGCGGCCGAGCTTGAGCTTGTGACCGTGCCGCCCCCCAAGATGGCCGAGGTCATGGCCGCGGGCGAGGTGGACGCCTTTTGCGTGGGCGAACCCTGGGCCTCATTCGCCGTCGACAGCGGTGGCGCAGCCCTGCTTCTGCCCGGCGCGGCCATCTGGTCGGCGGCGCCGGAAAAAGGACTGGTCCTGCGCCGCGACTTTGCCGACACCCGCCCGGACGAGACTGGCGCGCTGATGCGGGCCTTGTGGCGGGCCGGACGCTGGCTGGACGAACTCGGCCACCGCGCCCTTGCATCTGAAATCCTGTCGCGTCCCGCCTATCTGGACCTGCCCCCTGAACTGGCAGAGCGGGGCTTCGCCGGCAGGCTGATGGTCGCCTCGGGTGGAGAGTTGCGCGAGGCACCGGGGTTCATCGCCTTTCACGCCGGAGCGGCCAGCTTTCCGTGGAAAAGCATTGCGGCGATGATCGCGGACAGGATCGCGCGGCGTCGCGGGCTGGACGTGGCCAAGGCGATGGCGCGCGCGATGCCGCATTTTCGCACCGATCTTTACCGCCAACATCTGCGTCCTGCTGGCGCCGCGCTGCCGGGCGCGTCCCTGCGGCTTGAAGGGGCGCTGTCGCAAGATCGTATCGTCCCGGCGGAAAAGGGGCAGATGATTCTGCGCGCCGACCGTTTCTTCGACGGCTTCACATTCGAACCCCCGGCGGCGCCCTGACCTAGGGCTGATCGTTCGCCGGGCAGTTTGCCGCGAAATCGCGCAATTTCCGTGTCGATCAGATGCCCGATATGCGCGCGCCATGCTGCAATGGCGCGAAAGCTTGCTGCGATGCCGCGATGCTGACATCTTTTGGTCATGGCCCGGCGCAATGGCGCGCCACCGGCCCGCTCGCAAAGATGCGGCATGACTGATCCCGCGAGGACGCGGAATCCCCGAAAGTGTTGACGCCGTGACTGTTCGCCCTTTGGCGGCACGTTCTTTGTTCATCGCTTTCCGACAGCCACTGCACCCCAGTTTTGCCATCGGAGCACCCATGTCCGCCTCGACCGACGATGCCAGCCGCGCGCTGAGTCTTTCAACCACCTCATTCGTTGTCTGTTTTGCCGTCTGGACGATCTTCTCGATCATCGGCATCCAGATCCGCGAAGAGCTTTCCCTGACCGAGACGCAATTCGGCCTGCTGGTCGGGATGCCCATCCTGACCGGGTCACTGGTCCGCATCATCCTGGGCGTCCTGACCGACCGGATGGGTGGGCGCAGCGTCTATACCCTGACCATGCTGGCCGCCTCTTGCGCGACCTTCCTGCTGAGCGGGGCCACCACCTATCCGCAAATGCTGTTGGCCGCGCTTGGTGTCGGCCTGGCCGGAGGATCCTTCGCCGTGGGCGTCGCCTATGTCTCGCGCTGGTATCCCGCGGGCAGGCAGGGCACCGCGCTTGGCATCTTCGGCGTCGGCAATGTCGGTGCGGCGTTCACCAAGTTCCTGGCCCCCTTCGTCATGCTGGCCTGGGGCTGGCAGGCGACCGCGCAGATCTGGGCCGGTGCGCTGGCGCTGACGGCGGTCCTGTTCTGGGTCTTCAGCAAGGATGACCCGGTGACCGTCCAGCGACGCGGCACCCGCGCCCCGTTGCGCAGCCTCAAGGCCGAATCCGCACCGCTGCGAAACCTGCAGGTGTGGCGCTTCTCGGCCTATTATTTCTTCAGCTTCGGGGCATTTGTCGCGCTGGCGCTTTGGCTGCCCCATTACCTGATCGGGGTCTATGGCTTCGGGGTCAAAACGGCGGGCATGGTCGGGGCGGCCTATTCCATCCCCGCCTCGATCTTCCGCGCTTATGGTGGGGTGTTGTCGGACCGGATCGGTGCCCGGACCGTAATGTACTGGACGCTGACCGTTTCGCTGCTGGCGACCGCGATCCTTGCCATTCCCACGGGCGTTCCGACGCCGGTCTTCCTAGCGGTCATCTTTGTCCTCGGCTTTTTTATGAGCCTCGGCAAGGCGGCGGTCTACAAGCACATCCCGACCTATTACCCCCAGAACGTGGGCGCGGTCGGCGGGCTGGTCGGCATGATCGGTGGCTTGGGCGGATTTGTCCTGCCGCTGTTGTTCGGCTGGCTGAGGGACACGACCGGGCTGTGGTCCAGCTGCTTTGCGGTCCTGTTCCTGCTCGTCGCCGCTTGCCTGACCTGGATGCATGTCTCGATCCGCCGACTGAACCGCGCCCCCGCCCTGCAAACCGCCTGAAAGGAAACCAGGCCATGAAAAAGAAGCTAGTGGTCATTGGCGCCGGGATGGCCTCGGGCAGAATGCTCGAACAGCTCTTCGACGCCGCCCCGGATGCCTACGAAGTCACCCTGTTCAACGGCGAGCCGCGCGGGAACTACAACCGCCTGATGCTGTCCCCGGTGTTGTCGGGCGAAAAGACCTATGAGCAGATCGTCACGCATGACGATGACTGGTATGCCGCGCACGGCGTTGATTGCCGCTTTGGCGAGCCGGTGGTCAAGATCGACCGCAAGCGCCGGATCGTCTACTCGAACAAGGGCGGCGCGCCCTATGACGCGCTGGTCATCGCGACCGGCTCGGCCCCCTTCATCATACCTGTCCCCGGCAAGGACCTGCCCGGCGTCGTGGCCTATCGCGACCTCGAGGATACGCAGGCAATGATGGACACGGCGGGCAAGGATGCCGTCGTGATCGGTGGCGGTCTGCTGGGTCTTGAGGCCGCGGCAGGGATGGCGGCACGCGGCGCACGCGTCACCGTCATTCACCTGATGGGCCACCTGATGGAGCGTCAGCTGGACCCCGCCGCAGGCTATCTGCTGCAAAAGGATCTGGAGAAGCGCGGCATTACCGTCCATTGCAAGGGTGCGACCAAGGCGATCCTTGGCACGGACCGCGCCGAGGCCGTGCTGCTGGAAGACGGTACCGTCTATCCCGCCGATCTGGTCTGCATGGCTGTCGGTATCCGTCCGGAAACCCGCCTTGCCAATGACGCGCATCTGGAGGTCGAGCGCGGCATCGTCGTCGATGACGCGATGCGCACCAGCGACCCGCATATCTTCGCCTTGGGCGAATGTGTCGAACATCGCAAGCAGCTGTTCGGGCTGGTCGCGCCGCTTTACGACCAAGCCAAGGTACTGGCGAAAGCCTTGCTGGGTGACGCCGCCGAATTCACCCCGGTCCAGACCGCGACCAAGCTGAAAGTCACCGGCTGCGACCTGTTCAGCGCGGGCGATTTTGCCGAAGGCGAGGGCCGAGAGGACATCGTCTTCCGCGATCCGGGCCGTGGCATCTACAAGCGCCTTGTCCTGCAGGACGACCGCATCATCGGCACCGTCATGTATGGCGAGACCGGCGACGGCAGCTGGTTCTATGGGCTGATGAAGGACGCAACCGACATCAGCGAGATGCGCGAGACCCTGATCTTTGGCCCCGCCTTCCAGGGAGGGTCCAAGCTGGACCCTATGGCGGCCGTTGCAGCCTTGCCGCCTGAGGCGGAGATCTGTGGCTGCAACGGCGTCTCCAAGGGTTCGATCATGGACGCGGTCGCGGGTGGAGCCTGCACGCTGGACCAGATGCGCGCCTGCACCAAGGCCAGCGCCTCTTGCGGCACCTGCACGGGGCTGGTGCAACAGATCATGGCCTTTGCTCTGGGCGGCGAGGTGCAGGACGCCCCTGCCGGCATGTGCAAATGCACCGATCACACGCATGAGGACGTGCGTCGCCTGATCAAGACAATGGGGCTGAAATCCATTCCCGCCGTCATGCAGGAGCTGGGCTGGAAGACGGTCGGCGGTTGCCATTCCTGCCGTCCCGCTCTGAACTATTACCTGCTGGCCGAATACCCGCTGGAGTACAAGGACGACCGGCAGTCGCGTTTCGTCAACGAACGCAACCACGCCAATATCCAGAAGGACGGCACCTATTCCGTCGTGCCGCGCATGTGGGGTGGGGTGACCACTCCGGACGAATTGCGCGCGATCGCGGATGCCGCCGACAAATACAACGTGCCGATGGTCAAGGTGACCGGCGGTCAGCGCATCGACCTGTTGGGCGTCAGGAAGGAAGACCTGCCGCACATGTGGGCCGATCTGAACGAAGCGGGCCTTGTTTCGGGCCACGCCTATTCCAAGGGCCTGCGCACGGTCAAAACCTGCGTCGGCAAGGAATTCTGTCGCGTCGGCACGCAGGATTCGACCGGGCTTGGCATCAAGCTGGAAAAGATCATGTGGGGTTCCTGGACGCCGCATAAGCTGAAACTCGGCGTCAGCGGCTGCCCTCGGAACTGCGCCGAGGCGACCTGCAAGGATATCGGCGTCGTCTGCGTCGACTCTGGCTACAACATATCGATCGGCGGCGCGGCGGGGATGGAGGTCAAGGAAACCGAGCATCTGGCCTCGACCCCCTCCGAGGAAGAAACCATCGAGATCATCCTGGCCGTGACCCAGCTTTACCGTGAGAACGGCAAATATCTGGACCGGCTCTGGAAATGGATGGGCAAGGTCGGTCTTGACTGGATCAAGGCGCAGGTCGTCGATGATCTGGAAAACCGCAAGGCCTTGGTCGAGCGTTTCGAGATCAGCCAGTCGGTCTATCGCACCGACCCCTGGGCCGAGCTGTCCACCCCCGCCGAAACGCCCAAATGGGGCCCCCTTGCAGACCTGACGCTGGAGGCAGCCGAATGACCAGTTTCATCGATATCGGCGCGCTTTCGGATGTGCCCCAGCAGGGCGCGCGCGTGGTGAAAACGCAGCAGGGCTGCATTGCGGTGTTTCGCACCGCCGATAATCGGGTCTTTGCACTAGACGACCGCTGCCCGCACAAGGGCGGCCCGCTTTCCGAAGGGATCGTCCATGGCGATCGCGTCACCTGTCCCCTGCACAACTGGGTCTTTGACATGAATTCGGGTGAGGCGCAGGGCGCAGATTCAGGCGCCGTCCGCACCTATCCGATCCGCGTCGAAAATGGCCGCATCCTGATCAGCGCCGAATTGATGGCCCGCCGGGCAGCCTGAGGAGTCATATCATGTCTTACATCAATCCTTCTGATTTTGCGAAGAAAATGGTCGACGCTGGTGAGGCGAAGGTGTTCATGTCCACCCGCGACACCCTGATCCGCGCCTATATGGCAGGCGCGATCCTCGCCCTCGCCGCCGCCTTTGCTGTGACAGTTACGGTGAACACGGGCAATCCGCTGATCGGCGCGCTGCTGTTCCCGGTCGGGTTCTGCATGCTCTACCTGCTGGGCTTCGACCTTCTGACCGGGGTCTTCACGCTTGTTCCGCTCGCGCTGATCGACCGCCGCCGCGGCGTGACGATGAAGGGGCTATGGCGCAACTGGGGGCTGGTCTTCGCCGGGAATTTCGCCGGTGCCTTCACCGTCGCCGTATTCATGGCAATCATCGTGACCTTCGGGTTTTCCGAGGCTCCGAACGAGGTCGGCCAGAAGATCGGCCATATCGGCGAGGGGCGGACGCTTGGCTATGCCGCCCATGGCGCGGCGGGGATGCTGACCCTGTTCGTGCGGGCCGTCATGTGCAACTGGATGGTCTCGACCGGGGTCGTTGCGGCGATGATGTCCACCAGCGTCTCGGGCAAGATCATGGCGATGTGGATGCCGATCCTGATCTTTTTCTACATGGGGTTCGAGCATTCGATCGTGAACATGTTCCTGTTCCCCGCCGGACTGCTGCTGGGCGGCAAGTTCACGATCATGGACTACCTGATCTGGAACGAAATTCCGACGGTTCTGGGCAATATGGTCGGCGGCCTGACCTTTGTCGGCGCAATGATCTATGCGACCCACTACAAAACCTCACCCGCGCGCATCCCGGATACGGCGGATGAGCAACCTTTGGCTGTCCCCGCCGAGTGAGGGTTGGATATGACGCATCCCGCGAAACCGACAATCCGCACGACCTGCCCCTACTGCGGCGTTGGTTGCGGGGTGCTTGCAAGTACTGATGGTCAGGGTGGCCTGAGTGTCAGGGGCGACCCCGATCACCCGGCCAATCTGGGCAGGTTATGCGTCAAGGGATCGGCCCTTGGCGAGACGGTCGGGCATGGCGGTCGCCTGCTCGCGCCGCTGATAGGCGGGCGGGCTGCCACCTGGGACGAGGCTTTGGACCTTGTCGCCCGCCGCTTTGCGCAGACGATCGCCCGCCACGGCCCGGATTCGATAGCCTTCTACGTCTCGGGTCAGATGCTGACAGAAGACTACTATGTCGCCAACAAGCTGATGAAGGGATTCATCGGATCCGGGAACATCGACACGAACTCTCGTCTTTGCATGGCGTCTTCGGTCGCGGGGCACCGGCGCGCCTTTGGCAGCGATACCGTGCCGGGGCTTTACGAGGATCTCGAGCTGGCCGATACGGTCGTGCTGGTCGGCTCAAACCTTGCCTGGTGCCACCCTGTTTTGTATCAGCGCCTTGCGGCCGCAAAGGAAAAGCGGCCCGGACTGCGCGTCGTGGTGATCGATCCGCGCCGCACCGCGACCTGCGACATTGCGGACCTGCACTTGCGACCCGCGCCGGGTTCGGATGCCGCTCTGTTCAACCTGCTGCTGTCAGAATTGTCGCGCAGATCAATCATTTGCCGTGATGACATCGATAACCTCGAGGATGCGCTGACCGCGGCAAATGCGGTCTCGCCACAGGCCACGGGGTTGGCGCACAGCCAGTTGCGGCAGTTCTACGACCTGTGGTGCGGCAGCGAAAAGGTGGTCACTGTCTATTCACAGGGGATCAACCAATCGGACAGCGGCACCGACAAGGTGAACGCGATCCTGAATTGCCATCTGGCGTCCGGGCGCATCGGTCGGCCCGGTATGGGCCCATTCAGCGTCACCGGCCAGCCGAATGCCATGGGCGGACGTGAGGTGGGCGGTCTTGCCAACATGCTGGCTTGCCACCTGGACATCGAGAACCCCGACCATCGCCGGGCTGTCCGCGACTTCTGGGGCGCACCCGGCATGGCCGAGCGTCCTGGCCTGAAGGCCGTCGACATGTTTCACGCGGTCGAGCAGGGGCGGATCAAGGCGCTATGGGTCATATGCACCAATCCGGCAGCCTCGATGCCCGATGCGGACCGGGTCGCGCGGGCGATTGCCGGTTGCGATTTTGTGGTCGTTTCCGAAACGGCGGCGCAGACCGATACCTCGCGGTTGGCGCATGTCCTGCTGCCCGCCACAGGCTGGGGCGAAAAGGACGGTACGGTCACCAATTCCGAACGCCGCATCAGTCGTCAGCGCCGTCTCATGCCGCCAGCAGGGCAGGCGCGAGATGACTGGCGCATCCTGGCCGAGGTGGGCCGCCGGATGGGTTGGCCCGACGCCTTTGCGTGGAGCGGCCCCGCGCAAGTTTTTGCTGAGCACGCGGCGCTGTCCGGTATCGCGGGTGGGCTGGGCAGCGACTTCGACATCTCGGCCCATGCTGATATCTCGACCACGGATTATGACCGGCTGGAGCCATTTCTCTGGCCACAGGGGGCTGGGAAGCAGGGTGGCCGCTTCTTCGGAGATGGCCGTTTCCACACGCCGTCCGGTCGCGGACGGCTGGTTACCGTCACGCCCCGTGACCCTCAGCCGCTGAACCAGGACTACCCGTTCCGCCTGAATACAGGGCGCATCCGCGACCAATGGCATACGATGACGCGGACCGGCCTTTCTCCACGCCTGTCCCGACATCTGGCCGAACCGTTTCTTGAACTGCATCCGCTAGACGCGGCCCGACTGGGCCTGACCCCCGCCGCGCTGGCCGAGGTGGAAAGCCCGCAAGGCCGCGCCATTCTGCGGGTTCTTGTCACCGAGCGCGTGGCGCAGGGTCATCCCTTTGCGCCGATCCATTGGACCGGAGAGACCGCGCCCGCGGGGCGCATCGGCGCGCTGCTGCCGCCACTGACGGATCCCGTCTCGGGACAGCCGGCGCTGAAATCTGCGCCCGTCGCCATTCGGCCCTTCGTGGCCGCCTGGCATGGCTATGCGGTATCGACCCGACCGGTGCAGCCGCGGTGCGAGTACTGGGCGCGCGCCACGCTTGACCGGGGCGAGCAGGTCGAACTTGCCTCGTCCCGTAAACCGGTGGATTGGCTGGCCGAAGGGCGCGAGATGTTCGGCCTTGATATCGCGCCACTGGTCGTCAGCGACCCCCGGCAGGGTATCCTGCGCCTCGCTTATGTCGCGGACGGGCGGCTTCAGGCTGCGCTTTTCGTCTCTCGTGAGCCTGTGGCGCTTTCCCGTGCGCATCTTTCTTCGGCGCTTGGCGCGGATTGTGGGCCAGAGGTGTTGGCGGGCAGGCCGGGCGCGGACAAACCAGATGAAGGCGCGATCATCTGCGCCTGTTTCGGGGTCGGCGCGAACACCATCCTGCGCGCCATCGCGAGCCAGAGGCTTGTGTCCCTTGAAGATCTGGGCACGGCCCTGCGCGCGGGGACGAATTGCGGGTCGTGCCGGCCAGAGCTGCGGGCGCTTATGGCCGCGGCCCAGCTGAGCGGGTCGGAGACCGACGAGGTGGCGGAACCCCCAAGGCTTTGCGTCGGCGCGGATTGATCCAAGCTTCCCGAGCCGGGCAGCACGCGCGCCACCCGCCATGTCGGGCGCAGAAGGCGGCGCATTTTCGCCCAAGCCGCGGTCCTACTCCAACAGCTGTGGCTGTTCCGATCATGGACAGGTACTTGCCTTGACCGGTCGCATCACGGGCTTGACCCCTGCGATTCCGGTTTCCTGCCCATGCCGGCATTACAGGCAACTAGCGCAGCGGGGCAGGCCGTGCATCGCCGCAACGCCGATCCTCACCAGAATCGAGGTTGCAAACACTATCCGCAACCGGCACTGCAGAATCCAGACTTGGGGGCGGTTAAGAAACGGGAAGCAGATCAACTTGACACGGCCGACCTCATTCCAGTTATCAATTTCCCGTTTGTCACCGCCTCAACTGAAAGTGCTATCAACGTCATGGAAATCTTTACACCCGAGGGGCTGAGCGCCCTGCTCGCGGTAATCGGGATCGATCTGGTCCTGGCCGGGGACAACGCGATCGTCATCGGACTTGCGGCGGCCGGTCTGCCGAAAGAGCAGCGCAGTCGCGCGATCTTCATCGGCATCATAGTCGCCACCGTCATGCGGATCATCTGCGCGATCATGGCGACGCAGTTGCTGCAGATCGTCGGGTTGCTGCTGGCCGGTGGTCTGCTTCTGCTGTGGGTCTGCTGGAAGATGTGGCGCGAATTGCGGGCCAATGCCGCCGAAGAACATGCCGCGGAAGAGGCCTTGGCGGACCGCGACCTGAACCAGGATGGCGTTGTCGGCGGCGGAGCGCCGCAAAAGACATTGATGCAGGCCGTGACCCAGATCGTCATTGCCGACGTTTCGATGAGCATCGATAACGTGCTGGCCGTCGCCGGCGTCGCGCGCGAGCACATGACGGTGCTGGTCGTCGGTCTTGTCCTGTCGATCGCACTGATGGGCCTTGCCGCCAGCTATATCGCGCGGCTTCTGAACCGTCAGCGCTGGATCGCCTATGTCGGGCTTGCGATCATCCTTTACGTCGCACTGAAGATGATCTGGGACGGCGCACATGAGTTGTCGCCGCTGATCCAGCACGCGCTGTCGTCGCACTGACAGGGGCGCACCCGAAGCCAATCGTCCCCGCGGCATATCGCGGGGGCCACACTTGCCCCGGTCTGAGGCTTCAGTTGATCAGCATGACTTGGACATCGGCGACATTGGTGCCGCTTGCCCCGGTGACAAGCAGATCATTTGCGGCCGACAGACAGGCATGGCTGTCGTTGTTTGCAAGCAGGCTCTGAACGTCCAGCCCTGCCGCGGCAATCCGGTCCAGCGTGCCAGGATCGACGATCGCGCCGGCGGCGTCGGTTGGACCATCCCGCCCGTCGGTTCCCGCGGACATGAAGGTCCAAAGGCCGCTCCACCCCCGCATCCCCAGCGCGACGCGCAGCGCCAGTTCCTGGTTCCGGCCACCCTTGCCGTCACCTCGCAGTGTTACCGTCGTTTCGCCGCCAAAGATCAGCGCAGTTGGCCGGTCGGGCGGTGCCTGCCGGGCGGCGGAAACGATCCGTTCTGCGGCATCGGCGACATCTCCGACCAGCTGATCGCTGACGATCCGGCCGGCCCATCCCGGGGCGATGGCGTCCCGCATCGCGCGAAGCGAGATCACGTTGCTGCCGACCAGATAGTTCCGCGCTTGGGGCACCGGGTCGGGTTCTGCGGGGGTGCTCAGCAGGTCGCGGACGGGCAGGGGCAGATCCTGAAGAAGCCCCTTGCCGGAAAGCAGCGCGCGGGCTGCCTGCCGGTCCCCCAGCGGCGGCGAGGTCGGCCCCGAGGCGACCGCTGCCAGGTCGTCCCCGATGACATCCGAAAGGATCAGGCCGACCACGGCGGCGGGGGCTGCGTGACGCAACAAGCCGCCGCCCTTCAGTTCGGAAAGCTGTTGGCGGACCAGGTTCATCGCGGAAATATCAAGCCCGCTTGCCAGCAGGATCGCGGTAACGGCCTGCTTGTCCTGCAGCGTCAGCGGCGCGCGGGGCGCGGGAACCAGGGCCGAGCCGCCCCCCGAAATCAGCGCATAGACGCGATCGTGCGGACCAGTGGCGCTGGCGAGCAGGGCCATGATCCGGCGACTGGCTTCCAGCCCGTCCTCGTCCGGGTCGGGATGGCCCGCGGTCAGGACGACCGCACCGGGAACCGTCGCTTCGTTTCCGCGATGCGTTACGGCCAGGGCAGAGACCGGATTGCGGACATGGTTCATCGCCTCGGCCAGCATTGCTGGGGCGGCCTTGCCGATCGCGACCAGATGGCTGCGACCGCCATCGTCGGGGTCCGGGTGGCGCTGGAAGTGCCTTCGCACCGCCAGCGCCGGGTCAGCGGCCGCAATGGCGCAGCCGTAAAGCCGCTGCGCCATGGCCCGCATGTCACGGACGTGATTGCTCACGCGGCGATCTGCCGGGCCTTCTGGACCAGCACCTCGGCCTGCCGGATCGAGGCATAGTCGATCAACCGTCCGTCCAGCGAAACTGCGCCCTTGCCCTCGGCCTCGGCCTTGGCCATGGCGTCCAGGATGCGCTGCGCTCGTTCCACTTCGGCGGTCGACGGGCTCATCACCTCGTTCGCCAGCGCGATCTGGCTGGGATGGATCGCCCATTTCCCTTCGCAACCCAGCACGGCGGCGCGATAGGCGGCGGCCTTGTAGCCTTCGGGATCCGAGAAGTCGCCAAAGGGACCATCGACCGGGCGCAGGCCATTGGCGCGCGCCGCGACGACCATGCGCGACAGTGCGTAATGCCACATGTCGCCCCAATGGACATTGCGGGCGCCGTTGGCATCCGCATCGGTCAGGACCGAGTAGTGCTCGTTCGCCCCACCGATCACCGTCGTGCGGGCGCGGGTGCTGGCGGCATAGTCGGCGACGCCGAAATGCAGGCTTTCGTTCCGTTTCGAGGCAGCGGCGATCTCGCTGACGTTCTGCATCCCCAGCGCGGTCTCGATGATGTGCTCGAAGCCGATGCGCTTCTTGAAGCCCTTGGCGTCCTCGATTTGGGTCACCATCATGTCGACTGCATACACGTCGGCGGCGGTCCCGACCTTGGGAATCATGATCAGGTCGAGTCGTTCACCGGCCTGTTCGACCACGTCCACGACGTCGCGATACATGTAATGCGTGTCGAGGCCGTTGATTCGGATCGACATGGTTTTGTTGCCCCAGTCGATCTCGTTCAGGGCCTTGATGATGTTCTTGCGCGCCTGCGGTTTTTCATCCGGGGCGACCGCGTCCTCCATGTCGAGGAAGATCACGTCGGCGGCGGAATCCGCTGCCTTTTGAAACATTTGCGGTTGGCTGCCGGGCACCGCGAGTTCGCTGCGGTTCAGGCGTGCGGGGGCTTGTTCGACGGAGAAGAAACTCATGGCCAGATGCTCCTGCCGGAAAGGGAATGTGCTCAAGAAAAAGGCGGCAATGCTTTCCGGTCAAGAAAATAATTTTCCCAGAAGTCATCTTTCGCCTTCGGCACCCTCTCTGTGTTCACCGGTTTCCGACAGTTTTCCACCCGTACGATTGGAGTAGTAGAAGGCGATCGCCTGGGCCCGGCTTTTCACCGAAAGCTTGTCGTAAAGGTTCGACAGGTGGAACTTTACCGTGTTCATGGTGATGCCCAGTTCGCGCGACAATTCTCGATTGGTCAGTCCCTTGGACAAGGCCGCCAGCATGTCCAGTTCGCGTCGCGACAGGGTCTGAAGCGGGTTCCGCTGCAACTCGCGCACGTCCAGATAGGGAAAGACCATCTTGCCCGCGGCGACCGCGATGCAGGTGTCCAGTAGCGTCTCGACCGGGTCGCTGCGCGATACGAATCCCGCCGCCCCCGCCGCCAACGCGGCCAGGTGCACGTCAGTGGATTGCTGGCCATAGATCACCATCCGCGGCGCGTCGGCCTGTTCGCGCAACAGGCCCAGCAGCTTGGCCCCACCCATTGCGGGCAGTGCCCAGTCGATGATCCCGACCTGTGCCGGCACGCGCGAGACATTCGCGAGAAATCCTTCGGCCGAAGCCGAGGTCGCCAGCAGAGAGAATCGCGAGTCGCGCTGAAACAGTTCGGACATCGCCGACATGACCAGCGGATTGCTGTCCGCGATGGCGATAGTCACGGCCTGTTCAAGACTGTGGACGGTTCGGATCATGGAATTGGCACCCTTTGGCTTAGGTCGAAAGTCGGAAGCTAGCGCAAAACGTCTTTGGGCCTGCTCGTGCGGGTGGGAAAATGCCCACCCGAAAGGATACCCGAAGGCAGGGTAATCTTCCGTTGTGAGATTTGTCGAGAGGTGTTTCCTTTTGTTAAAGATAATTAATCAACAGGAAACATCATGGCTGAAGTGATCGTCTTTCCGCAGCTTGAAATTCCCGACACCATTGCGGCCGGTCCCGGTCCGGGGAACACGGACCCGCGCGTGCTGCAGCGCTTTGCCAGCGCAGGCATGGCCGACCATATGCAGGCCGACGTGCTGCGCGGCATGGTCGAAAGCAAATTGATGCTGCGCGAGATCATGGGCACCGCGAACGTCCACACCTTCGGCGTCGCCGGAACGGGGTGGAGCGGGCTGGACTGCCTGTTCAGCGCCGTGCTGCCCGGCGACAAGGTCGTGGTCTTCGTCAATGGCACCTTCTCGGGCGTCGACGGGCTTACGCTGCGGATGAAGGCCGCGACGGCCGAGGAACTGGCGGCGAGCCCGCTGGACCCGAAACCGGCTTCGGTCACTGTCGTTTCGGTGCCGCATGGGCAGTCTGTCACCGGCGAGATCGTTCAGGCGGCGCTGGCCAAGCACCAGCCGAAATGGGCGGCGATGACGCATTGGGAAACCGGTTCGGGTCGGATCAACGATCTGCGCGGGTTCTCGGATGCCTGCCAGGCGTATGATGTGATGGGGCTGATCGATGCCGTGTCCTCCCTGGGGGTCGAAGATTTCCGCATCGACGATTATCCCGGCGTGGATGGCTGGGCCTCCTGTCCGCAAAAGGGGATCTGCTGTCTTCCGCTGACCTATGCGCCGGTGTCCTTCACCGACCGTTATATCCAGAACTTGCGCCAGACGGGCTGCCGGACCTTCGTGCACCACCCCATTCTTGAGGCGCGTCACTGGGGCATCATCGATGGCAAGGATGCCGAAAAGGGCGTCTATCACCGCACCCACAGCGCCTATGCGGTGGCCGCTTTCCACGAAGCCCTGCGCATCACGCTGCAACAGACCGTCGCGGGCCGCGCCAAGTCCTATGCCTTCCACGAGGCGGCGCTGCGCGACGCGGTGACGGCGGCCGGCTGCAAGGTCACGTCGAACATGACATCGCTGGTCGTGCTGAACCTGCCGGACAGCCTGAAGGGCCGCGAGATGGAACTGGTGCAAGCCTGCCGGGCCAAGGGTTTTGGCATCTGGCCGACGCTTTCCGAACCGGTGCAGGTGCGGATCGGCATCCTGAACCTGCTGAACCAGCGCGCCATCACGGACATCGTCACGCGCTTCGTCGGCGCCATGAACGAGATGGGGGCCGGGATCGACATGAAGCAGATCGGTGAACGGCTCGAGGAACAATATCAGGCGGCTGTCGCGGCGGAATAAGCGCGCCTTTGGGAGGAGGCGAAAATGGATATTCACGAATACCAAGCCAAGGAAATTCTCAGCCAGTTCGGCGTCGGCATCCCGCAGGGCGCGCTGGCCTATAGTCCCGAACAGGCCGCCTATCGGGCACGCGAAATCGGCGGCGAGCGTTGGGTCGTCAAGGCGCAGGTTCATGCCGGCGGGCGTGGCAAGGCGGGCGGCGTCAAGCTTTGCGACAGCGACCACGAAATCCAGGCCGTGACCGAGAACATGTTCGGGCAGAAGCTTGTCACGCATCAGACCGGTCCCGAGGGCAAGGGCATCTACCGCGTCTATGTCGAGGCTGCGGTCCCCATCGCCCGCGAAATCTATCTGGGCTTCGTCCTGGACCGCGCCACGCAGCGCGTCATGATCATCGCCAGCAGCGAAGGCGGCATGGAGATCGAGGACATCTCGGCCGAAAGCCCCGACAGCATGATCCGCGCGGTCGTCGAACCCGCCGTCGGCCTGCCAGAGTTCCAGTGCCGCGAGATCGCTTTCGCCCTGGGCATCAAGCCGGGCATGATCCAGCAGATGGTGCGCACGCTTCGCGGCTGCTATCGCGCCCTGCGCGAACTGGACGCCACCATGGTCGAGGTCAACCCCCTTGTCCTGACCAGCGATGACCGCGTGCTGGCGCTGGACGCGAAGATGGCCTTCGACAACAACGCGCTGTTCCGCCATCCCCAGATCATGGAGCTGCGCGACAAGTCGCAGGAAGACCCGCGCGAATCCCGCGCTGCGGATCACGGCCTGTCCTATGTCGGCCTTGACGGCAATATCGGCTGCATCGTGAACGGCGCGGGCCTGGCGATGGCGACGATGGACACGATCAAGCTGGCGGGCGGAGAGCCTGCGAACTTCCTGGACATTGGCGGCGGCGCCACGCCCGAACGTGTTTCTCGCGCGTTCCGGCTGGTCATGTCCGACAAGAACGTCCAGGCGATCCTGATCAACATCTTCGCGGGCATCAACCGCTGCGACTGGGTAGCCGAAGGCATCGTACGCGCGCTCAGGGATGAGCCGATCGACGTGCCGGTCGTCGTGCGCCTTGCCGGCACCAATGTCGAGGAAGGGCAGAAGATCCTTGCGCAAAGCGGCCTGCCGCTGATCCGCGCCACCACCCTGATGGAGGCTGCCGAACGCGCCGTGCAGGCATGGCGCGCGGACACGAAACGCAACCCGAACCTGAAGGTGGTCTGATGAGCATTTTCCTTGAACGCGAAACCCGTGTGATCGTCCAGGGCATCACCGGCAAGATGGCCCGCTTCCACACCAAGGAAATGCTGGATTACGGCACCAATGTCGTCGGGGGCGTCGTGCCCGGCAAGGGTGGCGAGAAAGTCGAAGGGGTGCCGGTTTTCAACACCGTCAAGGAGGCGGTGGCCGAAACCGGGGCCGAGGCGACGCTGGTTTTCGTGCCCCCGCCCGCCGCTGCCGACAGCATCATGGAGGCCGCCGATGCGGGCATCCGCTACTGCGTCTGCATTACCGACGGTATCCCGGCCCAGGACATGATCCGCGTCAAACGTTATATGTACCGCTATCCCAAGGAGCGGCGGATGATCCTGACCGGGCCGAACTGCGCCGGTACGATCAGCCCCGGCAAGGCAATGCTGGGCATCATGCCGGGCCATATCTATCTGCCGGGGAATGTCGGCATCATCGGTCGCTCGGGCACCCTGGGATATGAGGCGGCCGCCCAGCTGAAAGAGCGCGGGCTTGGTGTCTCGACCAGCGTGGGGATCGGGGGGGATCCGATCAACGGCTCGTCCTTCCGCGATGTGCTGGCGCATTTTGAGAAGGATGACGAGACCCACATCATCTGTATGATCGGCGAGATCGGCGGTCCGCAGGAAGCCGAGGCGGCGGAATACATCCGCGACCATATCAGCAAGCCGGTGGTGGCCTATATCGCGGGGCTGACCGCCCCCAAGGGGCGGACCATGGGCCATGCCGGTGCGATTATCTCTGCCTTCGGGGAAAGCGCTTCGGAAAAGGTCGAGATCCTGACAGCGGCGGGCGTGACCATGGCCGAGAATCCGGCCGTGATCGGCGAAACCATCGCCCGCGTCATGCAATAGGGGGCAGTGATGGCAGCAAAACCCCGAGTCCTTGTAACGCGCCGCTGGCCGGCGGCCGTCGAAGCGCGCCTGGGTGAGATCTTCGACGTGCGGCTGAACACCGACGACACCCCCATGCGGCCCGAGGATTTTCGGGCCGCGATGCGGGAGTATGATGCCATCCTGCCGACCGTGACCGACAAGATCGGCCCCACCGCGCTGGAGGTCGACAGCCCTCAGACGCGGATCCTCGCGAATTTCGGCGTAGGCTACAGCCATGTCGATCTGGAGCAGGTGAACCGGCATGGCATCGTCCTGACCAACACGCCCGACGTGCTCAGCGAATGCACCGCCGATCTGGCGATGACCCTGCTGCTGATGGTCGCCCGCCGCGCCGGCGAGGGCGAGCGTGAGTTGCGGGCCGGGAAATGGACCGGCTGGCGGCCAACCCATCTTGTCGGCACCAAGGTTTCTGGCAAGACGCTGGGGATCGTGGGCTATGGCCGCATCGGCCAGGAAATGGCGGCGCGTGCGCATCACGGCTTTGGAATGAAAATCCTGGCCTATAACCGCAGCCCGATCGCACCTGAGGTGCTGGCGCGCTGCAATGCCACGCAGGTCGACAGCCTGGATGAGCTGATGCCGCTTTGCGACTTCATCTCGCTTCACTGTCCGGGCGGGGCCGAGAACCGGCACCTGATCAATGCGCGGCGGCTGGGGATGATGCGGTCCGATGCCTTCCTGATCAACACCGCGCGCGGCGAGGTCGTGGACGAGACCGCCTTGTCCCAGGCGCTGTGGTTCGACGCCATCGGCGGTGCCGGGCTGGACGTCTTCGATGGAGAGCCGCGCATCAATCCCAGCCTACGTGACTGCGACAAGCTGGTGATGCTGCCGCATCTGGGCAGCGCCACCCGTGAAGCGCGCGAGGCCATGGGCTTTCGGGTCATCGACAACCTTGAGGACTTTTTTGCAGGACGCCGCCCGCGCGACAGGGTGAACTGATGCAGGGCGGGGCTCAACGCATCGGACCCCGCCCGCCGGAAGACACGCCATGCACCTATGGCGACAGGCTTCGGGCCGAGATGGACACGCTGTGGCGCAAGGTGATTTCCCGCCGCGCGCCGGGAATTCTGCCGCTTCTGTCGGGGCAGGGGGGCGATCTTTCGCAAAGCCGGGACGTGACAGCCTGCCTTCAGGCATTGAACATCCGGTTCCACCTGCTGAAGATCATAGACGAGAACATCGCCATCCGCTCTCGCCGCCTGGTCGAGGAGCATGAGGGTCCTGCCGCGGTCGAGGGCAGCTTTGCCCGCGTGCTGGACGCCTGTCCCCCGATGTCGCCCGAGGTATTCTGGCGCGGTCTTCAGGGCCTTTGCGTCGGCCCGACCCTGACCGCGCACCCGACCGAGGCCAAACGCGTCACCGTTCTTGAAATCCACAGGCGCATCTCTCGCTTGCTTGCCGCGCTGGAAAACCAGCGGGGGGCTGCTGAAAGGGCCGAGATCATCGAGGATCTGGAAAGCGAGATCGACCTGCTCTGGCTGACCGGCGAACTGCGTCGCCAGCGCCCAACCCCCGTCGATGAGATCGAATGGGGCCTGCAATTCTTTCGCGACAGCCTGTTCGACGCCGTGCCCAATCTGGTGCGGCGCTTCCGGGACGCGGTGGCGCCCGAACACGGCCTGCCCGATCAGGCTGGACCGCTGGTTCGCTTTCATTCCTGGATCGGTGGGGATCGCGACGGCAATCCGCATGTCACGGTTGAAACCACCCGCACCGCGCTTGGCCTGTCGCGGCAGGCTGCACTGGACCGTTATCGTCAGGGGCTTGAGGTGGCGGCACGCCAGCTCAGCATCAGCAGCGCCATTTCCAGCCTGTCGGTCCAGACCCGGAACAGCCTGCAATCGATCATCGACGCGGCGCCCTTGCCCCCGGATCAGGCGCGCCGCAATCCGGGAGAACTGTTCCGCCAGGCGCTCAGCGCCATTGGCCGCCGCATTTCGGCGACCCCGGATGGCCCGGCCTATGCCCATGTCCGGGACTATATCGCCGAGCTGCGCAAGATCGAGGCGGCCTTGGGCAGCATCGGCGCCGACCGGCTGGCCGAGCGTCTGATCCGGCCCTTGCGCTGGCAGGCCGAGGTGTTCGGCTTTCGCACCGTCACGCTGGACATACGACAGAACTCGTCGGTGACGACCCGCGCTCTGGCCTCGATCTGGGGCTTGTCGGGACCGTCGCCGGACTATGGCAGCAAGGAGTGGTCGCGGCGCCTGCGGGCCGAGCTTGCGCAGGACGAACTGCCCGGCCTGGATCGTGACCGTCTGACGCCCGAGGCGGTTGAGCTGCTGGACCTGCTGGCCCTGATGCGCGAAGTCCGTTTCGGTGCGGACCCGCTGGCCATCGGGCCGTTCATCCTGTCGATGACCCGGTCCTGTGATGACCTGCTGGGGGTGTTCCTGCTGGCGCGCCACGCCGGTTTTGGCCCCGAGCGGCTGGACCTGCGCGTCGTGCCGCTGTTCGAGACCATCGCGGATCTGCGCGCCGCACCCGCGATACTTGAAGAGCTGCTCCGCGTTCCGATCGCCCGCCGCAGCCTGGAATCCGAAGGCCGCCGCATTGAGATCATGCTGGGCTATTCCGACAGCAACAAAGATGGCGGCTTCCTGTGCGCCAGCCGCGAACTGGAAAAGGCGCAGCGCAGCATCGCGCGGGTCCTGGCCTCGCATGGGCTGCTGCCGATCTTCTTCCACGGTCGCGGCGGCTCGGTGAGCCGCGGGCAGGCGCCGACGGAACGCGCCATCGCCGCCCAGCCGAGTGGCACGGTCAATGGCCGGCTGCGCACGACCGAGCAGGGCGAGGTCGTCTCCTCCAAATTCGCCAACAGCGGAACCGCTCAGTATGAGCTGGAACTGCTGGCCTCATCCGTGATGGCCCAGTCCCTTGCAAGCGCGGTCGAGCCGGTGCACCCGGAATTCAACGATACGCTGGAAGCGCTGTCCGACATGTCCTGCACCGCCTATCGCGGATTGCTGGGCAGGCCCGGCTTCATCGACTATTTCAACCAGGCCAGTCCCGTCGAGGAACTGACCATGCTGAAGATGGGCTCGCGCCCGGCCCGCCGTTTCGGCGCGCAAAGCCTGGACGATTTGCGGGCGATCCCTTGGGTCTTTGCCTGGTCGCAGAACCGGCATCTGATTTCGGGCTGGTATGGTTTCGGCTCGGCCATCGCGACTTTCCGGCGCTTTCGCCAGGCCGAGGGCGACGCGCTTTTGCGCCGCATGTTCCAGGAATCCCGCGTCTTCCGCCTGATTGTGGACGAAACCGAAAAGTCGCTGTTTCACGCCGACATGGAGGTCGCCGCCCGCTATCGCGCGCTGGTTCTGGATGCCGAATCCGGCCGCGACATCTTTGGACGCATCCGGCAGGAATACGAAGACAGCTGCGCGGCGGTCATGTTCCTGACCGGTGTCGGTGCCATTGGCCAGCGCTTCCCGAACATGTCGGCGCGGTTCGAGCGTGTGCGCGCCGAACTGGACCGCGTCCACGACCTGCAGATCAAGCTTTTGCGCGACAATCGCAATCAACCCGGACAAGGCGTGCCGGTCGCCCTGATGCAGACGATGAACTGCATCTCGGCCGCGCTCGGCTGGACCGGATAACCGATCATGGGAGAGAATGCATGAACCAGATCAAGCCTGCCGGATTCTTCACCGAGACGCTGGACAGCCGGGACCCCGAGATTTTCGGCGCGATCCGGCAGGAGCTGGGTCGCCAGCGCGACGAGATCGAGCTGATCGCGTCCGAGAACATCGTCTCGCGGGCGGT